>NZ_JAQYWZ010000708.1:0-226363 GCF_036290945.1 Streptomyces sp. BE303 | reverse complement strand
GTCCTCCACCGTGGCGACCGAGCCGGGCAGTTCGGCCCGCATGCCGCTGAAGGTGTCCTCGTGGGCGGCGTCCAGCCGGGCCTGGAGGCCCGGGCGGCCGAGCCCGAGGTCGCGGGGGAGGAAGCGCGCGGGCAGACCGCGTTCGACCACGGCCAGCAGACCGCCCGGGCGCAGCGCCCCGGCCAGGGCGGTCAACGCGGCCTGCTGGTCGCCCAGGTGGTGGATCGCGTTGGCGGACCAGATCAGGTCGGCGGCGCCCAGGGCGGTGAAGTCGTCGGGCAGGTCGGCCTGTTGGGTGGTGATCCGACCGGCCGAGCGGGCCCGGGCGCGGTCCAGCAGGGCGGCGGACTGGTCGACGGCGACCACCTCGGCGGACGGGAAGGCGTCCGCGAGCAGGCCGGCGATCACCCCGGGGCCGCTGCCGACGTCGAGCACCCGGTCGACCGCGACACCGTCCAGCAGCCCGCGGAGCCAGTGCGCGGCCTCGGTGACGGCGGGGGCCCGGAGTTCGGCCTCGCGTTCCAGGTGGGCGGCGAGGGCGTCCCAGTCGAAGTCCGTTCCGGGGCCCTGGTGGTGGCCGTGGCCGTGGCCGTGGCCGTGGGTGTGGCCGTGGCCGTGGGTGGGAGTGGGGGTGTCGGCGGGACCGTGGACCCGGCCGTTCCCTTCCCGGTGCCCGGGGTCCTGGTGGGAGTGGTCGTGCGGCATGGCGTACTCCGTTCCGTCGGTGGTCGGCTTCACTGCGGTACAGCGGCGGTGGCGGCGATGGCGGTGGTCGGGACCGGGACGGCGGCGAGTGCCCGCTCGACGTCCTCGTCCACCAGGTCGTGGTTGATCGCGAACGCGGCCGCCGCCCCCGCCCCGGCGGCGGTCACCACCTGGGCCCGCGGGTCGGCGACGTTGCCCACCGCCCAGACGCCCGGCACGCCGGTGCGGCCCGCGCCGTCGGTGGTCACCCAGCCCTGGGCGTCCCGCTCGCAGCCGAGGTCCGACAGCAGCGCGTCCCGGGGCACCATCTGCGGGAAGAGGAAGACCGCCTCGCGGGGCACCGCCCGGCCGTCGGCGAGTTCGACGCCGCGCAGCCGGTCGTCCTCGACGACCACCCGCGCGACCGGACCCTCGACGACGCGCACGCCCCGGGCGTCGAGCCGGGCCCGGTCGGCCTCGGAGAGCTCCACTGCCTGCGGGAAGAACACCACGTCGGCCGACCACTGCCGGACGAGCAGCGCCTGGTGCACCGAGCCCGGGTGGGTGCCCAGGACGCCGAGCGGCCGGTCACGGACCTCGTAGCCGTGGCAGTACGGGCAGTGCAGCACGTCGCGGCCCCACCGCTCGGCCAGGCCGGGCAGATCCGGCAGTCCGTCGCGCAGGCCGGTGGCGACGACCACCCGGCGGGCCCGCAGCACCCGGCCGCCGGCCAGGTGGACGAGGAAGCCCGCGAACGGGGCGCCGGCGCCGTGGCGGACGCCCGGGACCGGCTCGACGCGGTCCACCCGGGCATCGAGGAGGTCGCCCCCGTACCCCTCGACCTCCTCGCGGCCGACCGCCAGCAGCGCGGCCGGGGACATCCCGTCCCGGGAGAGGAAACCCCGCAAGTGGGCGGCGGGCGCGTTGCGCGGTCGGCCGGTGTCCACCACGGCGACCCGGCGGCGCGCCCGGGTCAGCACCAGCGCGGCGTTCAGGCCGGCCGCGCCCGCGCCGACCACCACCACGTCGTAGTCCCCCGGGTCACGGCCCCCGGCACCGACGGCGTCGGCTCCCGCGAAGCCCTCGAATCCCTCGAAGCCGTCCGTACGGTCGGTCCCGTCGGTCCCGTCGGCACGGTCGGTCCGGTCCCGGCGGCTCTCCGCCCCCGGACTGATCTGCTGGTCGCTCACGGCGATCACCTCCACCGCCAGGCTGCGGTGAACGGTGCCCACCGGGCAACTTTCGTTGCCGTTTCCGCAACAGGCGCCGGGGCGCTCAGCGCGTGCGCCGCCAGTAGTCGCGGGCGGCCACCGCCAGCGCCGCCCCGTAGACCGCGAAGGCGCCGAGGCCGATCCAGCAGACCAGCAGGGCGTCACCCGCCGTCGGGAAGTCCCCGGGCCGGACCTCGACCACGCCCGCCGTGGCGAGTGCGGCGTACCCCACGCCGACCACGCCGTACGGCGCGAGCGTCCCGGCTCCCAGCAGGGCGGGGAGGAGCGGCAGGGGACGGGGCACACGACGGCCGCTCAGCAGCAGGGTCCAGCGCGGGAAGACCTGCCCCCAGGGCCGGACCAGGCCCCACAGCAGGAACGCCCCGAGCGCCGCGAGCAGCGCGGTCGGATCCAGGCCCCAGGACTCCAGGGCCAGCCAGAGCCCGGAGGCACCGTTGCGTTCGGACGCGGCCCGCATCGCGGCGCCGCTCACCCCGGCGAAGGTACCGCCGAACGCCCAGGTCAGCTTCATCACGACGTACGGGAGGAATGCCACGGTCCCGGCCCAGGCCGCCAGTTGGACCACCGGGGGCGCTGCCTGCCCAACCGCGGCAGGCCCCGACGGGACGCCCCGCGACGACGGAGCCGCCGCCCCGGCCCGCGCCGTCCCCGCGAGCAGCACCGCCCCGAGCGCCGCGAGCACGTGCTGCGCCGCACCCGGCACGCTGTCCACACCCTGGCCGAAGAGCAGCGTGACCACGTCCATCAGCAGGCTGAACGCCCCCGCCCCCGCCGATGCGCAGAGTACCCAGAGGGCCGTCCGCAGCACCGGACGCGGCCCGGACACGGCCACCGCCGCGCCGGTCACCGCCGCGGCCAGGCCGACCGCCGCCACCGCCCACCCCACCCAGCCGGCACCGAACAGCGCCGTCCCGCTCACCGCGCAGCCGACACCGAGCGCCGTGTACGCGACGCCCCACCCGGCCGCGGCCCGCCCGTCGGTGACCCACCTCGCCGGCCCCCGCCGCGTCGTCCACCCGCTCGTCGTCGCCATGCCCTCACGCTCGCACCGGCCCCCCGGCCCGGACCTCCCCCGCCCGGACGAACCCGCTCCCCCCACCGGGGGAGCCCGCCACCGGCGGCGCCGCCACGCTCCGCCCTCGCCGCGCCGTCCCCGACGCGCGCCCGTCCCTTGCCCTGGAGCGCGCTCCAGCCCGTAGCGTCGACACCGAGGGCGCCGGGCGGAACGGGCGGCACCGCCGTTCCCGACACACCGCCGTTCCCGAAGCACGCACCACCACCCGTCACCAGGGGGACGAGAACCATGCGCTACCGCATCCTCGGCGGCACCGGCATCGAGGTGAGCACCTACTGCCTCGGCACCATGATGTTCGGCGCGGTCGGCAACCCCGACCACGACGACTGCGCCCGGATCATCCACACCGCCCTCGACGCGGGCATCAACTTCGTCGACACCGCCGACATGTACTCCGGCGGCGAGTCCGAGGAGATCGTGGGCAGGGCCCTGCAGGCCCGGGGCGACCGCGACGACGTCGTCCTCGCCACCAAGGTGCACTTCCCGATGGGCGAGGGCCGCAACCGGGGCGGCAACTCCCGGCGGTGGATCGTCCGGGAGGTCGAGGAGAGCCTGCGCCGGCTGCGCACCGACCGGATCGACCTCTACCAGGTGCACCGGCCCGACCACCGCACCGACGTCGAGGAGACCCTCTCCGCCCTCGGCGACCTGGTCCGGGCCGGCAAGATCCGCGCCTTCGGCTGCTCGACCTTCCCCGCCGAGGAGATCGTCGAGGCCCACCACGTGTCCGAGCGGCGCGGCCTGCCCCGCTTCCGGACCGAGCAGCCGCCGTACTCGCTGCTCGCCCGGGGCGTCGAGCGGCACGTCCTGCCGACCGTGCGACGGCTCGGCATGGGCGCGCTGACCTGGTCCCCGCTCGCGTCGGGCTTCCTCACCGGCCGCTACCGCAAGGGCCGGCCGATCGACCTGAGCACCGGCCGCGCCGCCCTCACCCCGGCCCGGTTCGACCCGTCGCTCCCGGTCAACGCGGCCAAGCTGGACGCCGTCGAGGAGCTGACCGCCGTCGCGGAGGGCCTCGGCCGCACCCTGCCGGAGCTGGCCATCGCCTTCCCGCTCGCGCACCCGGCGGTCACCTCGGTGATCATCGGCCCGCGCACCCTCGGCCAGCTGGAGTCGGCCCTCAAGGGCGCCGACCTCGTGCTGGACGACGCCGCCCTCGACCGGATCGACGCCGTCGTCCCGCCCGGCACCGACCTCTACCACCCGGACGGCGTCTGGCGGCCGCCCGCCCTCACCGACCCGGCCCTCCGCCGCCGTCCGGCCACCGACCGCCCGGCGGCGGGCTGACCCGCCGCCACGCCCGCCACGCCCAGCGCGCCCGCCGCGCCGGCCGGGCCCGCCACTACCGCCGCAGCAGGTCGATCACGCCGGTGAGGTCCTCGCCGCCGTTCCGGCCGTCCTCGGCCAGTCGCCGCTGCATCAGGGCGAAGTAGGGCGTCAGCAGCTCCGGGCTGACGCCCTGCTCCTCGGCGGTGCGCAGGAAGGTCGGCACCCCGGCCACCTGCATGGCGAGGTTCGAGACGACGCCCCGGGTGTAGTCGCCGGCCTCCAACTGCGCGGCGGTCGCCGCCACCGAACCGGTCATGGCGGTGAGCCACGACGTGAGCAGCGGCGCGAACCCGCCCGGGGCGACGGACTCGGACCGGACCAGCGCGAAGGCGTGCGCGACGCCGGCGAACATGCCGTACATCGCGCTCAGCAGCGCCACGTCGTGCAGCGCGGCGAGCCCGGCGTCCTCGCCGACGTAGTCGGTGCCCGCCGGGGCGGCCAGGACCTCCCGGTGGTCCTCGAACAGCGCGCGCGAGCCGCTGTAGAAGACGTACGGCCCGGCCGCGGGGACGCCGATCATCGGCGGGACGGCCATGATCCCGCCGTCCAGGTACCGGGCGCCGCGACCGGCGGCCCAGGCGGCCCGGGCCCGGGCCTCACCGGGCGTGCCGGTGACCAGGTTGACGACGTCCTTGCCCGTCAGGTCGGCGTCGGCGAGCGCCTCCTCGACCGAGGCGTCGTCGAGCAGGCAGACCACCACCAGCCGGTTGGCGGCGACCGCCGCGGCAGCGGTGGAGGCCACCGCTGCGCCCCGGGCGGCGAGCGGTTCGGCGCGGGCGGCGGTGCGGTTCCAGACGGTCAGCAGGTACCCGGCGGCGAGCCAGGCGTCGGCCAGCGCGGTGCCCATCGCGCCGAGGCCGAGCAGGGTGACGGGGGTCTTCGAAACGGTGTCGGCTGCGTTCTCTGTCATGCCGGTCAGGCTCGCCCCCGGGCGCCGGAACGCTCAAGTACGCACTTCGAAGTGGGTGGTTACCCTGGGGTGAGCGAACAGGTCGGAGAGGTGGGGGCATGGCGACCGTACCGAGGCCCGGCGCGTACGTGTGCGGGATCGACGCCGCGATGGACGTGATCGGCGGCAAGTGGAAGGTCCTGATCCTCTGGGCGCTGGCCGAGCGGCCGGACTGCCGGTTCGGCGAGCTGCGCCGCCGGGTACCGGGGATCACCGAGAAGGTGCTCGCCGCCCACCTGCGCGAGCTGGAGACGGACGGTGTCGTGCACCGCGAGTCGTACGACGAGGTGCCGCCGCGGGTCGAGTACTCGCTGACGGCGGTCGGGGAACGGCTCAACGAGGCGCTGGCCCCGCTCGGCGCCTGGGGGCGCGAGCACGTCCTGGGCGCCGACCCGCACGCCGTGCCGGGCCCGCTGCCGGCCTGAGGGCACGCGCCCGGGAGCCCGCGCGCCCGGGCGTGCCCGCGCCGCCCGCCCACTCGGGACGAACGGGCGGTCACATCGGAGGGGCGGCCGTCAGGACCGGCGCACGGACGGGCAAGCAGTCAGGCGGACGTCAGGCGATCGAGGCCGACACGATCGCCGCCACCGCGAGGTTGCAACTGGCGGTCACCCAGACCGCCGGGTGCGGCTCCGGGTCGACCAGGATCGCGCCGAGCTTGCCCGGCGTCAGCACGTCCACCACCCAGAACGCGACGGCCATCAGCACCAGGCCCAGCACGCCGAAGCTGATCGTCGAGGCCAGGCCCTTCCCGAAGTCCTCGTACGTGTAGAGGATCGCGGTGAAGACGATGCCGCCGATGCCGAGCAGCGCCGAGCTGAGCAGCACGGCGGCGTTGCGGTTGCGCTCCACCCAGATCTGCCGGCCGAGCTTGCCCGGCGTCAGGAGGTCCACCAGGAGGATGCCGAGGAGCAGCAGCACCACGCCGACCCCGCCGAATGCGGCAGCCGCGCCGAGACCGTTCAGGATGTCGTTCATGGATGTCCGTCCCCCGGTTGCACGTGTGTCGCTGGGCCGACCGCCGTCCGGCGCGGTCCCACGGTCAAGGATCGGCAAAAGATATCCCATCGGACCCGGCCGCGGCCGGGGAACGGGCCCCCCTCCCGTAACATCCGGCACCGCGCGTACCATCGGGCGCCATGACGCAGTCCCTGCCCGCCGCCCCCGCTCCGAGACCGGACGCACCCGCCCGGATTCCGGACGCCGGGACCCCGGACGCCGCCCCGCCCCCCGCCGTCGCGGAGCCGGCCACCACGCCCTCCGCCGTGGCGCCGGCCGGGCGCCGCCGCTCGGGCTTCGTCACCCTCGGCATGGTCGGCACGCTCGCTCTGGCCCTGTCCGGCTGCTCGTCCTCCTCCGGCAGCAACCCGCCGAGCCGCTGCGTCGACCCCGGCACCCTCAAGGTGCTGGACCGGCACGCCTGCACCGGCACCGGCACCGCCACCGCGGGCCGCTGGTACTACTGCGGCTCCGGCTCCGCGACCGCCCTCGGCGGCACGTTCGACAAGGCCGCCACCAAGCGCGGCGGCTTCGGCTGCCCGTCGGGCTCCAGCGGTTCGGGCGGGGGCTGATCCGCCGTGCGCCGCCGCACCGTCACCCCGCGCCCGGACTGGCTGGCCACCGTGGAGAGCCAGGGCCTGATCTACGCCATGTGCTCCGACCCCTGCAACCAGGGCGGCCCGCACGCCTACTGGGACGAGTCCGCGTACTACGAGTTCTCGCTGCCCGAGGTGGAGGCGCTGGAGGAGGTCGTCGAGGAGCTGCACGAACTGTGCCTGGCCGCCGCCGACCACGTGGTCCGCACCGGCCGGTTCGCCGACTACGGCATCACCGACCCCCGGCTGGCCGCCGCGGTCGCCGAGTCCTGGCGCCGGCGCGACGAACAGCCCGCCCTCTACGGGCGGTTCGACCTCGCGTACGACGGCACCGGGCCGGCGAAGCTCTTCGAGTACAACGCCGACACCCCGACCTCGCTGATCGAGGCGGCCGGCCCGCAGTGGTTCTGGATGGAGGAGCGGTTCCCGGGCGCCGACCAGTGGAACTCGCTGCACGAGCGGCTGGTGGCCTCCTGGACCCGGCAGAAGCACCTGCTGCCACCCGGCCCGGTGCACTTCGCGCACTCGCGCGGCGACACCGAGGGCGAGGACTGGATGACGACCCTCTACCTCCAGGAGTGCGCCGAGCAGGCCGGCATCGAGACCGTCGGCATCGCCATGGAGGACATCGGCTGGGATCCTCTCTCGGGCCGCTTCGTCGATCTCGAACACCACTTCGTCCGCGCCGCGTTCAAGCTCTACCCGTGGGAGTGGCTGGCCTCCGACGAGTTCGGCCCCCAGCTGCTGGACGTCATCGACCACGGCGGCTCCACCGGCTCCACGCTGTGGATCGAGCCGGCCTGGAAGATGCTGCTCTCCAACAAGGCGCTGCTGGCCGTGCTCTGGGAGCTGTTCCCGGGCCACCCCAACCTGCTGCCCGCCTACCTGGACGGCCCGCGCGAACTCGCCGACCCGGACGGGCCCGGTTACGCGGCCAAGCCGCTGCTCGGCCGCGAGGGCGCCGGCGTGCGGATCGTCGAACCGGGCGGCCGCGAGACCCGCCTCGCCGAGTGGGCCGGCGACCCGGACCGCTACGGCGCCGAGGGCCACTGCTACCAGCAGTTGCACCCGCTGCCCGACTTCGACGGCAACCGCCCGGTGCTCGGCACCTGGGTGGTGGACGGCGAGTCGGCGGGCCTCGGGATCCGCGAGACCGACGACAGCCCGATCACCCACCAGGGCGCCCGCTTCCTCCCGCACGTCATCGTCTAGGACGGGCCCGTCGGCGGCCCTCGGTACACGGAACCTTCACGCCCGGCACAGGATGGTCAAGAACGGGCACGGTCGGTCATGATGTCGGGTGCCCCGATCGAGCGGGCCCTCCCGGGTGCCGCGCCGACGGCACCTGCCCCGACGCGCCCCGCACCACCCCGTACGCCCCTCGTACCGCCCTCCCCGCACCGACCCTGCCCGTACCGTCCCGGAGACCCGCCATGCGCAGACTGACCCACGCCGAGTTCCTCGCCATGAGGAGGTTCGACGCACTGGACGGCCTGCGCGCGATCGCCGCCGTGATCGTGGTCTTCTTCCACTACGGCGGCCCGCAGTCGAAGTTCCTCTCCGGCTGGATCGGCGTCCACACCTTCTTCGTCCTCTCCGGCTTCCTCATCACAACCCTGATGCTGCGTGAGAAGGACCGGACCGGGCGGATCTCGCTGCGGAACTTCTACATCCGGCGAATATTCCGGATCGTGCCGCTGTACTACGTCGGGCTGCTGATCACCATGCTCGCGGTCTACCGGTCCGGGTACAGCTGGAACGTCCTGATGAACCACCTGCCGCACTTCCTCGGCTTCATGAACGAGTACCAGCTGGCCGGCGACACCCCGTACCTGCACACCTGGACCATCGGCATCGAGCAGAAGTTCTACCTGGTCTGGCCGCTCGCGCTGATCCTGGTCGGCCTGATCTCCGAGAAGCTCCGCACGCCCCTCGCCGTGGCCGCCATCGTGCTCGTCCTGATCCCGTACAACACGACCTGGGAGGGGATGGGCATCCACTACTCGGTGCTGCTCACCGGCGCCCTGCTCGCCGTCGTGCTGCACCACCGCCTGGGCTTCGCCCTGCTGAGTCCGCTCACCCACCCGGTGGTGGGCGTGGTCGCCGGGGCCGGATTCGTCGTCCTGCACCAGCACATCCCCGACATCACGGCCCACTTCGGTGACGAACGGCCCACCGTGTTCCTGTACGGCGTCGGCGTCGCGCTCCTGCTGCCCACCCTGATGGCTCCCGGCCCGGGCCGCTGGGTGCTCTCGCTGCGCCCGCTCGTCTTCGTCGGCGAACGCTCCTACGGGCTGTACCTGCTCCAGGCCACGGCCGTGCCCGTCGCCGTCACCCTGGCGCCGTGGATCTCCGGGCAGTCCCCGCTGTTCGCGACGGCCGCCTGCCTGGTCGCCCTGTTCGCCGCCGACGCGCTGCACCGCCGCGTGGAGACGCCGATGATCGAGGTCGGCCGCCGCCTGATCAAGTGGTTCGACGCCCGCGCCGCCCGCAAGGGCCCGGCCGACCCGGCCGTGGAGGCGGGTACCGGTACCGGCACCGCGCCGAAGGCCGAGCCCCGGACCGACCCGGCCCTCGCCGGCGGCCCCCGGTAGCCCCCGCCCACCCCCGTCCGCTCCACCCCCGCCCACCCCGTCCGTGGAGCGGACGGCACGGCAGAGTCGGCGCGGACGCCCTCGCCGCCTTCCGGAGCAGGACCACAGCCCTGGATTTCCGCCTCCGCCGGGATCTCTCCGCCACAGGGCCTACATGAACGGGTCAAGCCTTCGGCGGCTCCTAAAGTTGATAAGTTCAATTAGCCACTCATGGCATGTATCAACTCTGGGGAGAGCGACGTTGGCCGGACGAGGCAGGCCCAGCCGCAGTACCGTCTACAACCGACTCGCCGGCGCGCTGACCGAGCTGAACGAGCGCTTCGGCGGACTCCCCAACCCCAGAGAAGCGCGGGAGATCTGGGACGACATCTGGCACCAGGAAGCACACCACTCCACCGCGCTCGAAGGCAACACGCTGGTCCTGCGTGAAGTGCAAGCGCTCCTGGACCGAGGGCGAGCCGTCGGAGCAAAGCCGCTCAGCGAGTACAACGAGGTCCAGGGATACGCCGACGCCGCCCGCTGGGTCTACGGCCAGGCACTCGAACCCGACGCCTGGCACGATGGCCGTCTCGTGACCCTCGGCGAGATTCGCCATATCCACCACGCCGCGATGACCCCGGTCTGGAACGTCGCACCCCATCCGGAGGCGGGCGACCGCGAAGGACCCGGCAACTTCCGCGAACACGACATCGCCCCCTTCGCCGAGGGGATGACGCCGCCTCGCTGGCCGCTGGTGCCCGCGCAGGTCGAGCAGTGGGTCACCGAGGTCTGCGCTCTCGGCCAGATGGTCGAGAAGGGTTCGGACACCGACCGCCCGCTCCCCGAGGAACTGGCCCGCATCCACAACCGGTTCGAACGGATCCATCCGTTCCTCGACGGCAACGGCCGCACCGGGCGACTGGTCATGAACCTCGTCCTCGTCCGCCTCGGGTACCCGCCGATCATCATCTTCAAGCGGCAGCGGGACGCGTACCTGACCGCGCTGCGCAGGGCGGACGCAGGAGACTGCGGCACCCTCGGCGAGCTGATCGCCAGAGCGATGGAAGACAATCTCAACCGCTTCATCGTCCCCAACGTGGCCGGCCCGGCCAGGATGGTCCCGCTCGCCGCGCTCGTCGACGAAGAGCTGTCCCTCGCCGCGCTCCGGCAGGCGGCTCAGCGCGGCCGCCTGAACGCCGCACAGGGCACCGACGGAGTCTGGCGTTCGTCACGCAAGTCCGTCGATGCCTACAAGGCCGCCAAGCATCAGCGCAGGCCCCGCTCCACGGCATGAACCCTGCTCCGGAATGCGGACACCGCCCGTGATGTTTGATTGGGGCATGGCTTCTCGTGCACGTGTCCGCGCCCCCGAACTGGTCGGCGCCGGTGGATGGCTCAACACCGGCGGCAAGGAACTCACCCTCGCCGACTTCCGGGGCAAGATCACCATCCTGGATTTCTGGACCTTCTGCTGCGTCAACTGTCTGCACGTCCTGGACGAGCTGCGCGAGCTGGAGGAGAAGCACCGCGACACCGTGGTGATCGTCGGCGTGCACTCCCCCAAGTTCGTGCACGAGGCCGACCACCGGGCCGTGGTCGACGCCGTCGCCCGGTACGAGGTGCACCACCCGGTGCTGGACGACCCGGCGCTCGTCACCTGGAAGCAGTACGCGGTGCGTGCCTGGCCCACGCTGGTGGTCATCGACCCCGAGGGGTACGTCGTCGCCCAGCACGCCGGCGAGGGGCACGCGCACGCCATCGCGCGGCTGGTCGAGGAGCTGGAGGCGGAGCACGCGGCGAAGGGGACGCTGCGGCGCGGCGACGGCCCGTACGTGGCGCCCGAGCCGACCGCCGGGGACCTTCGGTTCCCCGGCAAGGCGGTCCTGCTCCCGAACGGCCACTTCCTGGTGGCGGACTCCGGCCACCACTCGCTGGTCGAGCTGGAGGCGGACGGCGAGACCGTGGTCCGCCGGATCGGCGACGGCGTGCGCGGGCTGGTGGACGGCACCGCACCCCGGTTCAGCGAGCCGCAGGGACTGGCGCTGCTGCCGGCCGGCTCCGCGTACGACGTGATCGTGGCCGACACCGTCAACCACGCGCTGCGCGGCGTCCGGCTCTCGGACGGCGGGGTGACCACCCTGGCGGGCACCGGGAAGCAGTGGTGGCAGGGGTCCGCGACCGACGGTCCGGCCCGTGAGGTGGACCTCTCCTCGCCGTGGGACGTCGCCTGGTTCGACGGCCGGGTGTGGATCGCCATGGCCGGCGTCCACCAGCTCTGGTCGTACGACCCGGCCACCGCCACGGTGGGCGTCGCGGCGGGCACCACCAACGAGGGCCTGGTCGACGGACCGGCCGCCGAGGCCTGGTTCGCCCAGCCGTCCGGGCTGGCCGTCTCGGCGGACGGCGAGCGGCTCTGGGTCGCCGATTCGGAGACCTCGGCGCTGCGCTGGGTTTCACGTGAAACCAAGACCGTGCAATCCGCCGTCGGCACCGGCCTGTTCGACTTCGGGCACCGGGACGGCGCGGCCGGGCAGGCACTGCTCCAGCACCCGCTGGGCGTCACCGTGCTGCCGGACGGCTCGGTGGCCGTCAGCGACACCTACAACCACGCGCTGCGCCGCTTCGACCCGGCGAGCGGCGAGGTCACCACGCTCGCCACCGACCTGCGCGAGCCGTCCGGCGCCGTCCTGGTCGACGGCGACATCGTGGTGATCGAGTCGGCCCGGCACCGGCTGACCAGGCTGCGGCTGCCCGAGGAGGCCGTCCAGGTGGACGCGGTCGCGCACCGCACCCGGCGGGCCGCCACCGAGGTCGCACCGGGCGCGTTCCGGCTGGACGTGGTCTTCTCGGCGCCCACCGGCCAGAAGCTGGACGAGCGGTACGGCCCCTCCACCCGGCTGCTGGTCAGCGCGACCCCGCCCGAGCTGCTGGTCTCCGGCGCGGGCGCGGACACCGCGCTCTCCCGCGAGCTGGTCCTCTCCGACCGGGTGACCGAGGGCGTGCTGCACGTCTCGGCGATGGCGGCGTCCTGCGACGACGACCCCGCGGTCGAGTACCCGGCCTGCCACGTCCACCAGCAGGACTGGGGTGTGCCGGTGACGCTCGGCGCCGACGGCGCGCGCCGGCTGCCGTTGGTGCTGGCGGGCCTGGAGTAGGCACCGGCCCGACCGGGGCCCGAGGGGCCCGACCTGCGGAAGGGGCCCGGCGAATCCGCCGGGCCCCTTCCGTGTGCGGCGCCGTCGTGCGGCGCCGTCGCGCTGTGGCGCGTCAGCCCTCCAGGAAGGCCTTGATCGCGCCGGCCAGAAGGTACGGGTCGTCCGCCCCGCACAGTTCGCGTGCCGAGTGCATGGAGAGCGCGGCGATGCCGCAGTCCACGGTCTGGATGCCGAGCCGGGCTGCTGTGATCGGGCCGATCGTCGTACCGCAGGGCATGGCGTTGTTGGAGACGAAGGTCTGCCACGGCACGCCGGCCTTCTCGCAGGCCGCCGCGAAGACGGCCCGGCCGACGCCGTCCGTCGCGTACCGGTTGTTGACGTTGACCTTGAGGATCGGCCCGGCGTTCGGCATCGGGTGGTGACCCGGCTCGTGCCGCTCGCTGTAGTTCGGGTGGACGGCGTGCCCCATGTCGGAGGAGAGGCAGACGGTGCCGGCCAGCGCCCGGGCACGGTCCTCCACGCCGCCGCCGCGCGCGTACACGGTGCGCTCCAGCACGTTGCCGAGCAGCGGGCTCTGCGCGCCGGTGTCCGACTCGCTGCCGGTCTCCTCGTGGTCGAACGCGGCCAGCACCGGGATGTAGGGCAGCTCGACGCCGTCCGTCTCGGCCGCGGTGGCGACGGCGGCCAGTGCCACGGCGGCGGCGTGCACCGAGAGGAGGTTGTCCAGCCGCGGACCGGCCAGCAGCTCGCGGTCCCGGCCCAGGTAGGAGGCGGGCTGGACGTCGTGCGTCATGAGGTCCCAGCCGACCACGTCGGCCGCCTCGACCCCGGCCCGCCGGGCGACGTACTCGATCAGCGAGCCCTCGTCGACCGGCCCGAGGCCCCAGATCGGGGTGAGGTGACGCTGCTTGTCCAGCTTCATGCCCTCGTTGACCTGCCGGTCCAGGTGGATCGCCAGCTGCGGCACGCGCAGCAGCGGCTCGTCCAGCTGGACCAGCCGCTTGCTGCCGTCACGCAGGGTGAGCCGGCCGGAGAGGCCGAGGTCCCGGTCGAGCCAGGTGTTGAGCGGCACTCCGCCGTAGATCTCCACCGCGACCTGGCGCCAGCCCGCCGAACCCGTGTCGGGGATCGGCTTGACCCTCAGGTTCGGCGAGTCGGTGTGGGTGCCCACGATCCGGAACGGTGTCTCCGGGCCCGCGCCGTGCGGGACGTACCAGGCGATCAGCGCGCCGCCCCGGACCACGTACCGGCCCCCGGTCGTCGCGTCCCAGGCGTCCGTTTCCAGGACCTGCCGGAAACCCGCTTTCTCCAGTCGCTCGGCAGCGCTCGCGACCGCGTGGTAGGGCGACGGCGAGGTTCCGAGAAAGGCGATCAGGTCATCGGTGTGCGTCCGGTCGAAGAAGGCCTGGCGGGCGGCGGTCGACATGCTGCTCCTGGGTCGAGGGAGGGCCGGAGCCGAAATGGGGGAACGGCTTCGCACCTTGAGCATATGCCCGTACACGGACATGACACTCGGAGCAGCCCAACGGATGCAGAACGCTGACGCAACCGTGAACTGACGGCCGGACGGAAGTCCGGACCCGGCGGGTCCGGCCGCCGCAGGGGAGTTGACGCCCGCCCCGATGGCTCGGCGTCAGGCTACCGTCCGCCTCCGCGCCCGCCCCGCCGGGGCTGCCCCGCCGGAACCGGGTACGCCGAAGGGCCCGGGTGCACCGGGCCCTTCGGCGTGAGGGTGGGGTCAGGCGGTCAGTGCGGGCGGCGTCAGAACGCCTCCTCCGGGAGGTCCATGATCTCGTTGTCGATGCCCTCGGCGATCAGGCGCTGCGGGGTGACGGTCGGCAGGATGTTCTTCGCGAAGAAGCGGGCCCCCGCGACCTTGCCCTGGTAGAAGGCGACGTCCTTCTCCGGGGCACCGGCCTCCAGCTTGGCCAGGGCCACCGCGGCCTGGCGGAGCAGCAGCCAGCCGACCACGACGTCGCCGGAGACCATCAGCAGGCGGGTCGTGTTGAGGCCCACCTTGTACATGTTCTTGACGTCCTGCTCGACCGAGGAGAGGTCGGCGAGGAGCTTGCCGATGATGGCCTCCAGGTCGCCGGCGGCCTTGGCGAGCAGCTCGCGCTCGGTGGCCAGGGCGTCGCCGCCCTCGGCCGAGGCGAGGAACTTCTGGATCTGCTCGGACAGGGCGGTGAGCGCCTGGCCGCCGTCCTTGACGATCTTGCGGAAGAAGAAGTCCTGGCCCTGGATGGCCGTGGTGCCCTCGTAGAGGGTGTCGATCTTGGCGTCCCGGATGTACTGCTCGATCGGGTACTCCTGCAGGTAGCCGGAGCCGCCGAAGGTCTGCAGGGACTGGGCGAGCTGCTCGTAGGACTTCTCCGAGCCGTAACCCTTGACGATCGGGAGGAGCAGGTCGTTGAGGCGCTCGGCGGCCTCGTCGTGCTCGCCGCGCAGGCGGGCGGCGGCCATGTCGTCCTGGGTGGACGCGGTGAAGAGCACCAGGGCGCGCATGCCCTCGGCGTACGCCTTCTGGGTGAGCAGCGAACGGCGCACGTCCGGGTGGTGGGTGATGGTGACGCGCGGGGCGGTCTTGTCCAGGAACTGCGAGATGTCCGCGCCCTGCACGCGCTCCTTGGCGTACTCCAGGGCGTTCAGGTAGCCGGTGGAGAGGGTGGCGATGGCCTTCGTGCCGACCATCATGCGCGCGAACTCGATGATCTTGAACATCTGGCGGATGCCGTCGACGGTCTCGCCGAGCAGCCAGCCCTTGGCCGGGTGCTTGGCGCCGAAGGTCATCTCGCAGGTGTTGGAGGCCTTGAGGCCCATCTTGTGCTCGACGTTGGTGGCGTAGACGCCGTTGCGCTCGCCGAGCTCGCCGGTCTCCCAGTCGAAGTCGAACTTCGGGACGATGAAGAGGCCCAGGCCCTTGGTGCCCGGCTTGCCGCCCTCGGGGCGGGCCAGCACCAGGTGGATGATGTTCTCGGACATGTCGTGCTCGCCCGAGGTGATGAAGCGCTTCACACCCTCGATGTGCCAGGAGCCGTCCTCCTGCTTGATCGCCTTGGTGCGGCCGGCGCCCACGTCCGAACCCGCGTCGGGCTCGGTGAGGACCATGGTGGAGCCCCAGAGGCGGTCGGTCATCCGCTTGGCGACCTCCAACTGCTCCGGGGTGCCCTCCTCGGCGATGACGCCGGCGAAGGCCGGGCCGGAGGAGTACATCCAGATGGCCGGGTTCGAGCCGAGGATCTGCTCGGCGAACGCCCAGATCAGCGAGTTCGGCGTGACCTGGCCGCCGATCGACTCCGGGATGCCCAGGCGCCACCACTCGGCGTCCATGAATGCCTGGTAGCTCTTCTTGAACGCGGCCGGGATCGGCGCGGTGCTGGTCTCCGGGTCGAAGACCGGCGGGTTGCGGTCGGTGTCGGTGAAGGACGCGGCGAGGTCGCTCTCGGCGAGGCGCGCGATCTCGCTCAGGATGTTCTTCGCGGTCTCGACGTCCATGTCCGCGAACGGTCCGGTGCCGTACACCTGCTCGCGGCCGAACACCTCGAAGAGGTTGAACTCCACGTCCCGCAGGTTGGACTTGTAGTGACCCATCGCCGTTTTCTCCGGTTCGTCGCTTCCGGGAGACCGCCGCGTTCGGGCGCCCCGTACCCACCAGTACGCATCATGATGCTACCCGGCGGTAACTTGTTTCAAGCCCTCACCGGGGAATCCTCGGAGGAATTCGCTATGAACGTGGTCACGTCCCACAACCCGGACCGACCACTCCTTGTCAGGATCGGCGCCCGCACGGGTGGCCGCGCTCCCGATAGCCTGTCCGTGTGTACGGCTATGACCAGAACGCATACCCGGGCGATCCCTACCAGCAGGCGGGGCCGCAGCCGGGCATGAACGGCATGCCCGGCCCCGGCCCGTACGGCGAGCAGCCGCCGGGCGCACAGCAGTCCCTCTACCCGGAACCGTCGCCGCCCTCACTCGCGGACGCCGTCCGGGCCTTCACCACCGGCTCGATGGCGGTGGAGGACTTCCAGGCCATCTTCATCACCTCCAAGGTGCACTGTCCGCGCGGCGAGCGGCCCGGCTTCCTGGCGCTGCACAACACGCCGACGCCGGTGATCCCGATGTTCAGCTCGCTGAAGGAACTGCGCCGGTACGCCGGCAAGGACTCCAAGCACTTCACCGTCACCGGCGCCGAGGTCCTGGACCTGCTGCCGACGGGGTACGGCTTCGCACTGGACATGGAGGGCGAGCACCGGATGGTGTTCGACGCCAAGGCGGTCGAACAGATGGTCGACTTCACCATGCGCCGGATGTACGGCTAGGAGGGGCGCGCGGGAGGCCGCGGCTCCGCCCCGACCAGATGGTTCAAAATTCAACTTGCCTCTTGTTGAGAATTGAACTAATCTCGTGGACGTAGGCCAGAGGAAACCCCGAAGGAGGCCGACATGCCCGCCGTGACCGTCGACAACCCGTTGATCCTCCCGCGCGTCGCCACCCCCGACCCCGTCGTCGCCCGTCCCGTGCTCTCGGTGGTCACCGCCCCCGAAGGCTACGAGGGCGAGGGCTTCCCGGTCCGCCGCGCGTTCGCGAAGGTCAACACCAAGTACCTCGACCCCTTCATCATGATGGACCAGATGGGCGAGGTGGAGTACGCCGCCGGGGAGCCGAAAAGCTAGTCCAGTTGGGGGACTAGTCGCAACAGGGCCCTGACCTGCGAAGACGCAGGACGAACATCGCAATCCAACCCAACCGAGGAGGCCGGCATGCCTGCCGTGACCGTTGAGAACCCGCTGATCCTGCCGCGCATCGCGGCCCCCGCCGAGGGCTCTGTCGCCCGCCCCGTCCTGGCCGTCTCCACCGCCCCCGAGGGCTTCGAGGGTGAAGGCTTCCCCGTCCGCCGCGCCTTCGCCAAGATCAACCAGAAATACCTTGACCCGTTCATCATGATGGACCAGATGGGTGAGGTGGACTATGCCGCTGGGGAGCCGAAGGGAACCCCTTGGCATCCGCACCGGGGCTTCGAGACGGTCACCTACATCATCGACGGCACCTTCATCCACCGGGACTCCCACGGCGGCGGCGGCGTCATCACCGACGGCGACACCCAGTGGATGACGGCCGGCTCCGGCCTCCTCCACATCGAGACCCCGCCGGAGTCCCTGGTCATGTCCGGCGGCCTGTTCCACGGGCTGCAGCTCTGGGTGAACCTGCCCGCTGCGGACAAGATGATCGCGCCCAAGTACCAGGATATCCGGGGTACGAACGTGAAGCTGCTCGCCTCCTCGGACGGCGGCGCGCTGGTGCGGCTGATCGCCGGTGACATCGCGGGCCACCAGGGCCCCGGCGCCACCCACACGCCCATCACGATGATCCACGTGTCGGTGAACCCGGGCGCCCAGGTCACCCTGCCGTGGCGGGCTGACTTCAACGGCCTGGCGTACGGCCTGGCGGGCACTGGCTCGGCGGGCGAAGAGCGGCGTCCGTTCCACATGGGCCAGTCCGTGGTCTTCGGCGAGGGCGACTCCCTCACCATCCGGGCGGACGAGACCCAGGACTCCCGCCAGGCCAACTTCGAGGTCGTCCTTCTCGGCGGCCTGCCCATCCGCGAGCCCGTCGCCCACTACGGCCCGTTCGTCATGAACAGCCACCGCGAGCTCCAGCAGGCCATGGAGGACTTCCAGGCCGGCCGCCTCGGCACCATCCCCGCCGACGCGAACTGATCACGCCACAGGTGGGTGGCGGAGCCGTTATACCCGGCTCCGCCACCCACCTGTTCCGGCGCCCCTGACCACCACGAACTGCAGAGAAGTGGTAGCGAGACCCCGACCTGACCTGGCTCAATAGCAGGACGGAGATCGGCGAGAACTGGGCGTACCGAGCCCAGCCCAAGGTGCTCGGCAGTGCGGTCCGCCGGGTGGAAATCGTCCGGGTCGGCGGGCCGCGCCGGGCCACTCAGGTGCACATCCGATTCCTCGAAGGCGAGGACGCCGGCCTGCAGGACTGGGTCGCCCCCGCATCCCTGGTCTCGTTGTGGGACGACGTCGCGGTCTTCCGAAGCGATGATGCCGCTGAACTGGCGTTGGTCGAGGCATCCCGGCACGTACGGAAGACTGCGGAGTTCGAGACCGCTCGGATGGTTCTCGGCTTCGTCCGCCCCAAGAGCCAAGTGCGGCTGCGCACGACGACGGCCGATGCCGGCCTGCTGGAGCTCACCGCTCTCGATGCCACCGCTGACCGTCTCGGGCTCGATGCTGTCGAGCTGCGTGCCGATCCGATGGTTCACGAGACCCGGACCGGCCTGTTCCTGACGGGTTGGCCGGTCACGGAGCGGATCGCACGACGGGCCGCAGAGGTCTTGGCCGAGGAGATCCTCCCGGAGGTCGAACGCCGACAGGAAGTCCTCGACCAGGAACGCGCGCAACCATCATGGCAATCGTGGAACCGCCGTGACGACCGGAAGCTGCAGGCGGACGACGACATGCTCCGGACGGTCCGGGAGTGGTGCGGTCAGGAGCGGGTTGAGCGCTTCGACGAGCTGCTCGCCCTACGGGCCGAGGTCGAGCGGCTCGGCACCGTCGTCGAACGGGCTGTGAAAGCCCTGCGCGACCGAGGGCACGGCGTCATCGCCTCCACCATTGAGCGCGACCTCGGGGTCCGTATCTCCAGCCTTGGTCCCGAGGTGCGGCGCTGACATCGCGCCACTGATCGTCCTGCTGACGTGACTGGCCGGGCTCAGCAGGCGGCGCCTCCTTCTCCGGCCGATGCGGGCTCCACCCGTTGAGGAAAGGCCGGAGCGCGTCGCCCGAGGGTTCGGTTTCGAAGACCTCGACGCCGAGCCCGCTCCCGGGCGCTGTCGGGTCGATCCGATCCGCCTCGGTTCTGCCCCAGAAGGACCACTCACGGAACCGCTGTGCCTCTACCGGATCGTCGGCCCGGCTCGCGGCCTCGTCCAGCGCCGCGCAGAACTCCCTGATCTCCCGTGCTCCCTGCCAGCGCTCCAGAGCTGAACCGAACCGTTCGAGGCGTGAGGCTTCGACGGCCCTGCCCCTGGCCGCGGCGACCGCGGCCTGCCAGTCCCGCTGCTGGCGTTCCTTCCTCTCGGCCGCCTGCCGTTGCCGCTCGGCCTCCGCCTTCTCCCGTTCCTCCCGCAGTCGGCGTTGCTCTGCTTCGCGCTCCAGCTGAAGGCGCTCCTGTTCCTCAGCGCGGGTCTTCAACACCCGGAAGAGTGAACTGATCTGCTCCTCCAGCGGTCGCTTCGGAGTATCGGCGTAGTCCTCCTTCCAGCCACCGCTGTGCCCGTAGCCGTAGGGGTGCGGTTCGATCACGTGCAGGTCGAGTTCACCGGACGGCTCGGACCGATAAGCGGGAGTCACCCGCTGCCAGTCGTGCGTCTTGCGCCGTCCCGTGGCCTGGGGCACGTACTTGACCTGCTTCTGCCGCTCTTTGAAGCTCAACTCCCAGGTCCTGCCGTGAACGGAGAGCATCGGACGCGGCTGCTTCCGCTTCTTGGACACCGTCACGTCACCATGGCGCGACAGCGCCTCCTGCGCGATGAGACGGACGATCGCCAGTATCCGAGGCAGCACCTCATCGGAGACCTCGAAGGCGCTGTGGTCGGCCTCCAGAGCTGCGATCAGAGCGTCCACGTCCGTGAGGACCCGGCTGCGCTGAAGACGGATCCGGTTCCACTCGGTGTCGTCCAGCCCGTTGTCACGGAGGAGGCCGAGGAAGAAGTCGCCCTTCTCCCGGCCGCTGTACTTCAGCTGGTATCCGTCAGGCGCGCAGGTTCGCGCCGCGTCGAAAGAGCGCCGCAGCCTTGCTCGCTCCTCCGGCGCCGGATCGGGGATCGTCAGGAAGCGTCCCGCCTGCTGGACCTGCTCGATCAGCGCCGGGCCGCTCACGGCCCTGGACTCCTTCGGCTGCTTCGGCCGTTGCCGCTCTGCCGGCGCCTGGGTGGCGGCTTGGTCGCGCGGCGGGTCCATCTCCGTGGGTCCGCTCTTCGACGCCGTGTCGGCGGGAGCCCGGACCGTGGTCTTGGGCTTTGGAGCCGGGCGGTCCGGGTGATGCCCTTGCTCCAGGTAGAAGCGGCCGGCGTCGGTGATCTCCGCTCGCCACTTCACCCCCTCGGCCTTCGGCATGCTGATGAGCCCGCGCTCCTTCAGAGCACGGGCGCTGTGGGCGAGTTCAGACTCATCCGAGGTGACCGGGTTCCCATCGCCGCCGACGCGGGTCAGAAGAGAGAGCTGACGCTCATTGAGAGGTGACCAACGAAGCATGCTGCCGTCGTACCCCGTCAGCACGAGCTGTGGCAAGCGCGTAGAGCCGGGGTCACATGCCGTCTACCCGATCATGTGCACGAACCCTGCGGAGCCTCGAGCTCCGATACCTGGCGCCACGTCAGTTCATGTACCTGAAGGTGGCCCTGATCCATCAGACATAACCTATTATCGGCTGCGGGAGGCCACTATGCCGACGCTCCGCCCTCGCGCGAGGCTGCTGCACACAATCGGTACGGAACTCATCAGTAGCGAGACTGTTGCGGTCGTCGAGTTGGTCAAGAACGCTTACGACGCGGACGCGAGCTGCGTCGTGCTGAGCTTCACCGGCGAGTTGCAGCAGGGGGACGGGCAGTTGTCCGTACTGGACGACGGCTCCGGCATGACCAGTGAAACCGTGGCTGGCGTGTGGCTTGAGATCGCCACGCCGTACCGCTCACAGACGAGGACGACCCGGCGAGGACGACGCGTGCTCGGGGAGAAGGGGGTCGGCCGGTTCGCCGCTGCTCGTTTGGCCGACTCGATGACACTCATCAGCAGGCCGGAAGCGGGAGGGCCCCAAGTCGTCGTTGACGTTGACTGGCAACTCTTCCGTAATCCAGAAGCATATCTGGACGAGATCTCAATCAGCGTGGCAGAGCAGCCGCCCACAGACTATGCCAGCGATGGGCGAGTGGCATCCCTTTGGAGACGGAGCGATCTCGATCCGAAGGATCACGGCACCCTAATGCTCCTCAATGGCCTCACACGAGCCTGGGGCGAACCGGATATCGTGGCGCTGAGGCGAGATCTGTCCCGGCTGATCACACCCATTGGCCAGGATGGAAATCGTGACTTCGAGATCGTACTCGACCTGCCGCCAGAATTCGATCACTTGGCCGGCTCCATTGATCCTCCAGATGAGTTGATGAACCCGCCGTACAGGTTGACTGGAATGGTCGCAGCCAACGGCACAGCAGACCTTCAGATCTCGTTGCCTGACCAAGACGCCCAGCATGTTCGAGTGGAACTCGACAGGAACCATGAGCACCGGGACGAGTTGGGGGTGCTGGCCTGTGGGCCCTTCTCCATTGACTTGCGGGCCTATGATCGCGACCGGGACTCCATTGCTCAGCTGATCTCGGACGGTTCATTGAGTCTGTCCACCAAAGGGTTCCGCGATCTGCTCAACCAACGAGCTGGTGTGAGTGTCTACCGCGACGGGTTCCGCGTGCTTCCCTTCGGCGAAAAGGGTGACGACTGGCTCACCCTTGACTCCCGACGGGTCAACAGTCCTGCCATGCGCCTCAGCAACTCGCAGGTCATTGGCACTGTCTCGATCGCAGCTGAGGCGAACCCCGGATTGCGAGACCAGACCAACCGAGAAGGTCTTCTACAGGGTCCTGCCTACGATGCGCTTCGTTCCGTCGCCGTTGAGATCATTGCAGAGTTGGAGACCAGAAGGTTCGAGCTCAAGAGGCGGAACTCCAGCCCAGACCTACCCAAGGGCCACGGCCTCTTCGACGACCTGAACCTGGACGATATTTCTGAAGCCGTCCGTCGTTCACACCCGAATGACAAGGCACTTGCTGCGGTCGTTGCCAATGCTGAGCGCAGGATCAGTGTCGGGGTGGGCCGAGTCCGAGAGGTCCTTTCTCGATATCAGAGCCTTGCGACGCTCGGAATGCTGGTGAACCAGGTGGTTCACGACGGACAAAGCTCGGTGGGCCGGATCAGGCGTGTCACTCGTGATGCGGGCGCCTTGCTGAACCAAGCACCGGAGTGTGACGTTCGAGACCAAGCACGCGGCCTTGTTGATGCTGCCGACCGGCAGGGCGACTACTTGGCTCTGCTCTTCAAGCGAATTGCCCCCTTCGGGGGACGACGGCGGGGGCGGCCCAAGAAGGTGGGTGTGTTCGAAACGCTGCGTACCGCCGTGGACGTCCTCCAGAGCCGGATCGAAAAAGTAGGGGCTTTGGTGACCGTCAGTGGCACTGACGAGAATGTGACCATCGATCCAGCCGAGCTCCAAGAAGTGGTGATCAACCTTCTGGACAACTCACTCTACTGGGTCGGCCAGGTACCTCAGGGGTCTCGCCATATTGACCTGAAGGTCGAGCGCCTTGACGACGGTTCCCTGACGCTGGTTGTGGACGACAGCGGGCCTGGCGTACCGGATGAGATCCGCGAGAGTATTTTTCAGCCCTATTTTTCCAGCAAGCCCGAAGGCACTGGTCTCGGACTCTCCATCGTCGGCGAGCGCGTGGGTGATGCCTATGGGGGGACCCTCGAGCTCGTGGAGAGCGAGCTCGGCGGGGCAGCATTCTGCGTGACATTCAACAGACGAGTTTGAACGAGGAAAAAAGTGGAACCGGGACCTGGTGGCACCTTGTCGGAGTGGACTGTTCTCGTGGTCGAGGACAATGACGACTACCGAAAGGACATAGGCGAGCAGCTGAGAAATTCTGACGTCGCCTACGGGGCAGCGCCCCGGGTGATACTCGTGGGCGATTTCTCCGAAGCGGGGAAGATACTTTCCACTGAGGTCATCGACGTAGTAGTTCTTGATGTTCGGGATGACACCTCTGGCAGAGACGACGCCGGCGAGCTTCTCCTGGAAGAGCTAAAACTCATCCGATTCGTTCCAGTCGTTTTCTTCACGGCTTATGCTGAACGGGTGGCATGGCTCGCCCAGGACCCGGTGGTCCAGGTCGTCGGAAAAGACGAACACACCGATGTGCTAGTCCAAGCGGTACGAGCAGCCTTCGAGAGCAAGCTGCCAGTGGCAGTGCGCGGGCTCCTGGATCACGTCCGTGAAGTAGTCCGTGAGTATCTCTGGGATGACCTTGCGAAACAGTGGGGGACCTTGAGCGACTACGGTGCGGAGGAGAAGACCACGCTGCTCGTGGCCAGGCTGGTGCGGTCCCTCGAGCTGACGCTTGCGGTTGAAGGCGAGTCCAGACTCTCTGGCCCCATTGGGCGCGCCCTCGCAAAGCCGAGCAAGTGGCACCCTTCACGTATCTACGTTCTTCCACCAATGGGGGACGAGTTCGACACAGGAGATCTCCTGCGAGACGCCGCTACCGGCCGATACTGGGTTCAACTCACTCCATCGTGCGATCTCGCCAACGGGAAGGCCGAGAGGCACCTGCTCGTATCGGCCTCACCTGTCCTGGAAATCGAAGCTTTCCGATCTTGGCGGCAGGCAGAGACCGAAAGGTCCCGTGCAGCGTTGCATGGCGCTCCATCTGCAACCCTGGTTAATGCCGCCAAGAATCTTCGGGGAAAGTGCAAGATGATCCTACTTGGGAAGATGGATCGGTTCTTCCACTTGCCGAAGTTCATCACTGTTCCGGACCTGCTTGTGGATTTGCAGCACGTTCAGACACCTGCGGCAGACGAGGTGGGCGAATACGAGAGAGTCGCCGGCCTCGCCTCGCCTTGGCCGCAGGTACTCGTGAACCGATTCAACCGGCAGGTCGGCAGGATGGGTTTTGATGACCCTGATGCGGATGCTGCCCTCGATCGGATTTTTCAGCAGCCTGACTTCATTCTTCCAGATGAGCCAGAATAGCCAGCTTCCTCTGCGGTGAACGTCAGATTTTCGATTGCATTCTACTGGCCGAGACCAGAGGGTCGCATTTCAACACCACCTTTCACTTCGCACCCCGCTCGGGCATACAGCTCGCGCGGGGGCCGCCAGAGCGGGAGATCTGCCAGTCTCGCGACGCCCCGTTGCCGAGGCTCTGCACCGAGAGAGTCCCGGGCGGTCCTGCCTGGATACGCCAGCAAGAGGGGATCTGCCCTGTGGTGACTACAGCAGACGGACATGCGGCCGCAGCCTGGCGGGCATCGCTGAAGATCCTTACCGGTGGGGCGAGGGAACTGGAGGCGTGGCAGGACCAACGCTACAAGTTCGCCCATCGTGTCGGTGAGCTTCTGGCAGCTGAGCACTCGGGTCAGAAGCCGATGACCGGTCCCGTCCTCTACGGCGTGTGCCTGGCTGGAACCGGTCTGGCATACGTAGGCCAGACCGAACAGAGCGGTCGGCGGCTGCGCGACCTCCCGATCGGCGAGAGTCACCACCTGGCGAACACCGTTCCCCCCGAAATCTGGGAGCGCGTCGTCGTCGTACAGTGGCCCAACCTCCTGGGGCAACTGCCGCGTCAGGAACAACAGCAGGCCAAGGAACTTGGACCCAAGGTCTGCGGTCTGGTGCTTGAGCACCAGATGCAGCTGCACGCACAGCCCCCTCTCAACAGCCGGCGACGGCAGCACGACGGCCAGTGGCGCCGTAGGCGGCTCGCAGAGAGTCGATCGCTCGGAGCTGTGCATGCGGGCAATCTGCCGAACCTGTACGAACGAGTGCAGGAGGCGTGGGATGAGCTGGCAGGAGCCGAGGCCCCGGCCGGCGCTGAGCCTGTCCGCCTCTCGGCATTCGGGCGCGTGGTCTTCCCATCAGCATTGCTGTGACAAGGGTTCCGATTGTTGAGTGGCAGCCTCAGAGGTGGCCGTGCTCGATGAGGTCTCGGATCGCATCCTCCTGACGGCGCAGGACGATGCGGCCGTCACCGTCGCTGTAGACAACCACCCGAGACCCAGGATCGAGGCCAGCCTCGGCCAGCACTCCCAGCGGGATCTCGACGGACCCGTCCTCGTCCAGCATCGCCTCGGCAGGTTCCCTCATCACCCGATCAGTGTGCCATCGAGGCGCAGGGGCGTGCACATTCCAGTCACGCACTCATCACCTCCGGCTGATTCGAACGCTGCTGACGGTGTTTTGGCTATAGATGCGCTAGATCGAGACAAACTCGCCCACCTGTGTGTGAGGGCTTGAATCCGGCGGTCCTGGCCTCTCATGCTTCTGTGGTCCGGATGAGCGGAAGGTGTCCGGCCATGGCGCCGTGCCATGGCGGCTTCTGGCTCGCGGACCTGGAGATCCCGTGGACACCCCTGTCCTGGGGGTCGGCTCGGCGTACCCGCCGGCGCCGTCGCCCTCCCGTCGACTGCTCTACTCCATTGATCGGGTAGCAATCCCACACAGCACAGGAGTTGGGTCGACGGCTGCCCTCCACCGACCGCCCGCACAGCGCACGTGGCGTCTTCGAACGGCCCACCTGACGAGGTCGGGTGTCTCAGCCACGGACCTTGGCCGTACCCGAGGATCGTCCGTCCGGGAGGCGCGATGACCACGCCGGTCCTCGAGCCCAGCGTCGCCCAACAGACGGCGATCGTCGAGCATCTCGTCCGCGCCGTCGTGGCCGACGCCACCGGGGAGTCCCAGGGGGACATCTGCCTGGGTGAGCCGCCCAACGCGCGTTACTTCATGGAGAGTCTCGGGCCCCACAACGCGGACTCGGCAGGCGCTACCGTCAGGCTCGGCCGCATCACGCCGGACAGTCTCGGGTTCGAGTTCGAGGCAGAGAACTCCAGCAGTGTGACGGTGAAGGCCCGCGCCTCCTTCTACTACTCCGCTCTGCCTACCCGAATGCAGCAGCTGGAGTGGGCTGGCCCCCGCGACGAGCCATATCGGCTCGCGCCACTGTTCCGCCAGCTCACGGTGGAAGTCGGGCCGGTGGAGGTGGTGCTGGACCACGAGGCTCGTGTCCGGGACGTACTGCGCCAGGAGTTCCACAGCTCGTTCGAGGAGGCGGTGCAGCAGGCACTCAGGGACCCTCGGATCGACCGGCGGACTGGTGACGACCGCCGCGAGCGGATGGTGCCACCGACGGCGATGGCAGATGACAGCAGCTTCGAGAGGTGGCTGGCAACTGAGGTCACCGGCGCTCCAGTAGTCCCCGCTCCAGACGCGCGCGTTCTACTCACCGTGAGGCCGGTATCCACTCGGCGGCTCCGGGTCACCGCCACTCTGCAGAACATGGCCGAGGAAGCCGTAGTGACCGTGCAGGGGCGTGGCCGCAACGCCGGCCGGACCCGTCGGGACGAGTCCAGGGACAACTTCCTGTTCCAGGCCGGCCTGGAGGTCGAGGGCGACCGACTGCTTCCCATCGTGATGGACCTGGGTGCGGACGCCTACCGCTACTCCGGTGAACTTGCCGCCTACGCCAACAACTGCGGTGTCGAGCCCCGTTGGCACGGCTCCCAGCTCATTGCGGTCCGTAGCGTGCCAGTTCCTGTTCACGACACCCATCGGGCGGTGGCGAGGACCGACGAACAGTGGGGGTACGAGCGGCTCAGTTCGGACCCCCTACCGGTCCTGGATGGCTTGGCGGAGGAAATGGAGGCATATCTGGACAGTCCTGTCTGGCGTGCCGACGATCTGGCGGACAGGCCCAACCTGGCGCGGCGGAAGGAGGCTGACCGTGAGGCATCCGCCCGTGAGGTCGCCCGTTTCCGAGATGGTGTGGCCTGGCTGCGCCGGGACCCGCGCTTGCTGGCCGCGTTCCGTCTCGCGAACGAAACCATGGTGGAGGTCAATCGTCGAAGCAAGCGCAGGAACCTTGGTTGGCGTCTCTTCCAACTGGTCGCGATCGTTAGTCAGCTGGGCGCTCTGGCCTGGCGGGAACACCCTGAGCACCTCTTCACCCCGGGGCTATGGGGTGAAGAGGACAACGCCGACCCCACCGAGGCCGCAACCGTCGTCTGGTATCCGACCGGTGGTGGCAAGACCGAGGCATACCTCGGCCTGGTTCTGGTCTGCATGTTCTACGACCGGGCCCGTGGCAAGGGAATCGGGGTTTCCGCCTGGTGTAGGTTCCCGCTCAGGTTGCTGACGCTTCAGCAGACGCAACGGCAGCTGAACGTGGTGGCAGCGGCCGACACGGTGCGGCGAAGGAACGAGGAAGTACTGCGGGAGCTTGGCGGTGGCCCCGGATGGCCGTTCTTCATCGGCTTCTACGCCGGCGCCGCTAACACCCCGAACTCCCTGACGAGCGACCCGGGTATGCTCGCCAGGCTCCGCTCCAGTGCGGAAGCTCGGCACAAGTACCGCCTCGTTCACGACTGCCCGTACTGCGGCGAGAGGTCCGTGGAGATCCCCCCTCCCGACCCATCCGAGTTGCGACTCAGGCACGTGTGCACGAACTCGGAGTGCGGTCAGACGTTGCCCATCATGGTGGTCGACACGGAGATCTACCGCTACCTGCCCACGGTCGTCGTGGGAACGCTGGACAAACTGGCCAACATCGGCCTCTCGGACCGCTTCGGGGCCCTGTTCGGTGACGTGGACTGTAAGTGCCCCCTTCACGGGTACGGCCGCGGCGGCAAGTGTCACGAGCGCCAAGCACCCGGGCACCCGAAGTCCCCTCCGGAGCGCCTGGCGAAACCTCTGTACGACCCGTCGCCGTCGTTGGAGATCATCGACGAACTCCACATGGTTAACGAGGAGCTCGGCGCCTTCTCGGGGCACTACGAGGGCTTGCTTGCTGAGGTTCAGCGCACGCTGTCGTCACGGCAACGCCCCGACGGGAGAGGGGTGAGGATGAAGGTAGTGGCGACGACGGCCACGATCCGTGGCGAGGACAGGCAGTGCGAGCATCTGTTCGGTCTCCGGTCTGTTGTGGTGCCGCTCCCAGGCCCCAACCTTGACGAGAGCTTCTACTGGCGGCTCGACCGCAGCCTGCCACTGCGTCGGTTCGTCGGGGTGATGCCAACGCGGGGAACCGCGGAGATGACGCTTGTGAGGATCCTGACGTCGGCCCACCGTGCCCTCTGGAAGATCGAGTTGGGCCAGGAGCTCCCGGCCCAACTCGCTGCCTGGTCACCGCAGGAGCTGCAGAGCACCGTGGATCTGTATCGCACGAGCCTGACCTATGCGACAACGCTCGTGGACTTCGGGAAGATTCGGCGCTCCCTTGACACGCAGGTAAACGAGGCCCTCCGCAGGGAGGGATTCCCGGACCTGCAGATCGCGGAGCTCAAGGGAGAGACGCCCCTGGACGAGGTGCGCACCGTCCTGGACGACGTCGGGACCTCGGGCGGCTCCACAAGGATGGTGGTCGCGACGAGCATGGTCAGCCATGGTGTCGACGTCGATCGACTGAACATGATGCTGTTCAACGGAATGCCCAGGTCCATGGCGGAGTACATCCAGGCATCGTCGCGGGTTGGGCGTACGTACCACGGCCTCGTGTTCATGCTGTTCAATCCCGTGCGAGAGCGGGACCGGTCGCACTACCGGTACCACGGCAAGTTCCACGAGTATCTGGACCGCATGGTCGAACCCGTGGCCATCAACCGGTGGAGCCGGTTCGCTGTCCGCCGGACACTGCCGGGAATCCTCATGGGTCAGGTTCTCCAAGTAGCCAATCGGGACTGGTGGTTCACCGGGAATGCGCCCACGCACCTCCACGACCTGTCCCGGATGCAGTCGGCACTCCGCGACACCGGCCAGGGAGGTCTGGGCTCCCTCCAGCTCACCCGGTTGCTGGAGTCCCTGCACGCCGTCTTCCACTCAAGCCGGCCCGAGGCCGAGGAACTCCGCAGCGACCTCGAGGAGATGGTCGAGCACGCACTCGCCAGTATCAGGTCAGCCGGAGCCGCGGCGGGGATAGCGGCTGGCGGCTCCCGCGGGTACCGCGCCACCGGTGACTACCTGGGGCTTGAGCACAGGCCCATGACCAGCCTCCGGGACGTCTCCGAGGGCCTCCCGTTCTACGTACAGTCCGACAGGAAGTCGTGATGGCGTTCAACCCCAGGAGCGACGACATGGCCCGTGACCGCGGCCAGGTCCTCTACCGGTACCGCCCTGGCCAGACCTTCGACCACAGGGCCGGGTACACGGCCCAGGTGGTCCAGTACGGTCGCGACGACGCCTTCGACGGACCGTCCCTGGACAGCGATCATCTCGTCACGGAGGCCATGCGCTTCGTGCGGCGGTGGCGCAGCGCCGGAAGTTCCGTGGCCCAAGGCGCGGACCGGGCTCCGGAGTTCCCGAGCGGCCCACTGGCCGCGCGCCACTACGAGGTCGTCGTCCCAGGTAAGGTCTTCTGTCGCGTCTGGCCTCAGGTCGTCCGCTGTTCCAGTGGACGATGCGGGCACGTGTGGACGGCAGGCGATCCGCGACCAGGGAGTGACGACTGGCCACCTGCCTGCCCCGCCTGCGGTAACAACACGGGGAACCGGCAGCTCCAGTTCGTGTTCGCGCACCGCTGTGGGGAGGTCGTGCAGATGCACCCTCCCCGCGGCTGCCCGCGCGGGCACAACCGGTTCAAACTTGACGACCGCCCCAGCCGGTTCCGCGACTTTCGCTGGGAGTGCATGGGGTGCGGCTTCCACCTCCCGGTGCAGTGGAACTGCAACAACCCGTCGTGCCGGTATCCGGAGAAGTACATGAGCCCGCTCCTGCACACCGCAGGGGCTGCCCATGTGGGCCAAGGCCTCACGCTCGTGAACGTCACCAGCGCCCAGGAGGCCCAGCGACTCAGGAATCCCGTCTACACCACCGCCGTCCTGGGCTGGTGGCTCGGGGAGATCAGTGAGGACGAGTTCCGTAGGCTCACCGACGGACACACCGTAGACGTCCCCGTGGAGGTTGTGGAAAGTATCCAGGCCATGGAGGAGGCCGGCCTGACGGAGAAGGCCCGTGCCCTGAGGTCCCGGTTCATGCCGGTGGAGGTGGACAGCCTACGAGAACGGGTCAGCAAGAGCCTGTCCCTCGACACCGCCAGCGAGGCAGCGCAGACTCTCGCTGCCGAGCTCCACACCTACCGACGGGTGCTCAACCTGGACCGCCTGAGCATTCCCCGCCTCGTTCGTGAAGCTCGGAACCCGGACCGTCGCGCACTCTACGAGCGCTACCCACACGTTCTGGCCGGAGCCGGGTTAGACGAATCCACCTGTCTGGTCAGTGATCTACCAGTCACCTACCTGGCTATCGGCTACAGCCGGACCGGGTTCAGCCCCGAGGAAGCCGACCTTGTCCCGTACCGCGGGCGAGCATCACGGGGCGCATCGGTCAACACCCTCCTCTACGCACATCCGACACAGGCCGAGGCCCTGCTCTTTCCCGTGGACAGAAAGAGAGTGAGCCGCTGGCTGGTCCGCAACAGTCTGGTCCCCGCGGCCGATCTCGAGGAGGCTGGTGGCGTCGCGCAGTGGCTGGTGCACCAGCTCGGGCGGAGCGACGGAGAGTCAGTGCGGCGTGAGAGCCGACCTGCGAAGGACGATCCGGACCTGCCGGTCCACGAGTTGTTCGGGCTGCTGCACTCTCTGTCGCACCAGCTTCTTCGCGCGTTGGCAGTGGACAGTGGCTACAGCGAGACGAGCCTTTCGGAGTACCTCTTCCCTCACGATCTCGCCTTCGCGATCTACCCGAACGGTGGCAGCGACTTCAGCCTCGGCGCCCTACGTACTGTCCTCGAGCAGAACCTGGATGCGGTCGTGACCCGTGCAGTCGACAACGACTCGTGCCTGTACGACCCGAACTGCATGCTCACGAACGAGGGGGCGGATCACGGATGTCTCCAACTTCCTGAGACTGCATGCCAGTTCTGGAACCGAAACCTCTCCCGGTGGCACCTGTTCGGCTCACCCGACGGAGACCGCATCGGCTATTGGGACCCCACCCTCTGAGGTGAGGGAGGGGCCCCTGAGGCCCCTCCCTCACCATGTTCAGCCACAGCCTGACCCAACACGATATGGAGCCCCGATCCCAGTGACACCAGAAGAGGAGCTCCTGGACGCGATCACGTACCGACGCCGCCAGGTCCGGGACAATCCAGCCTGGAACTCGGGCCCGGATCGGATCTACGTCCTCCTCCGGACCGCCACCAGACTACGCGCGATGGAGATCACGGCGGGCCTGGACACTGACGTGCCGTGGGAGAGCGTCCTCGCACAACTGATCAGCTGGCACCACGAGCTTCCGTTCGGTGACGACGAATGCTCCGAGAAGGCCGCCCTCGAGATTGCCCTAGCCGCGGCTGACATCTCCCGCCTCGCCTCCCTGGAGACCAGCATCCGGGCGGGAGCCTACGAGGTCCGTCGGTCGCGGAACATCTTCCGCGTTCGCCACCGCTGGGATCCTGCCGTCGAGGTTGCCGATATCCACCTCGAGCGGCGGGCCACACCCCGCGCCGTCCCGGATCCGTCCGAGATCGAGCTGCGGTGGATCTCCACAAGGCCTGTCGACTCACGAGGCGGACCCCCCATCGAGGTCCTTGCGGCCGCCGTCGAACGAGCCGCCGCCGAGATAGCGGCATACCGGCAGGCCGTGCCGGAGGGCCACCTGCCGGATTCGTTCGCTCTCGGTGATGGTCTGACCGTGGGGGGCATGGCGCGCGTCATGGCCGTACTCATGGGGCTGGCCTCCCTTTGCGAGCACACGGCGATCCGGCTTTCCCGTCTGGAGAGCACTCTCGCCCACATGCCTCTGGCCAGGCTCCACGCAGTCCTCGCCGAGCTGTGTCCCACGGTCCCGGAGGAGCAGAGGATCCTCACCGTGGAACGGCTGATCTTCCGACCGGGACGTTCCAGCAGGACCTCGCCACTCGTGCAACACGGTGAGCAGATCATCCTCTGTCCGCCTCTGTTGACGCCTCGGACGATCGACCCCATCGTGCTTCGATCGGCTGCGTCCGACTTCCGCCGTTTCGGTCCCGTCGGGCGTGAGCTGGGTGAGCGTGCAGTTGCTTGGACGGAGTGGCTCGGGGGTGTGCCCGGGGCGCTGGTTGCTGACCAGGTGCCCGCGTACCGAACTGATGGGAAGCTGGCTGGTGACCTGGATGTCATCGCCGTTGACCCGGTGCGACGTGTCGGGCTCTGCGTAGAGATCAAGTGGCCGATCGACGCAGTAACCTCCACGGAGGTCGTGAAGATCGAGAACTGGGCCACCTCGGCCGCCAGGCAACTCGACCGCCTTCGGGGAGAACTTCGGTCGAACATGGCAACCGTCGACCTACCCGTTGGTTGGCCACCATTCGACGGCATCGACTGGACCTGGTGCGTGGGCACGCCTCAGCAGCTGTGTCTCCGACCGCTACCCGTGCCCGACATGTTCTCGACCTCCCTGAGGTACCTGCACGGCCTGGGCAGGCCGTCCGCGTTGCCGCAGGTGGTGGACATTCTGAGGAAGCCAGTCCTCCCCTCCGAGGGCGTGCACTTCCAGATCACCCGGAAGACCATCCGCATCGGGCCCCGTCTGGTACACCTGGACACGATCGGAATGTCCCCGTACCAGTGGCAACCCAGGTTCCGGTAGCCGAGTGTTGAGGTTGTGGTTGACGTGGAAGAGCAGGAGTGGGTCAGCACGGAGCGCGGGAGCCACCTCCGGGGACGGGTCACCCGCAACACCCGCCCCGAGGTCTCACTGCGGAAGGCCGTCCACGCGCTCGGGCTCCGGTTCCGTCTCCACCGCACTGTCGCGCCACGATGCACACCCGACTTCGTCCTGAGCTGCCCCGTTGGCACGCGCAGTGTTCGTGGCCGGCTGCTTCTGGCACGGCTGCCCACAACACGGGGCCCGCGAGCTCCGAGGGCCCAACGCACAGTTCTGGAGAGACAAGATCACGGCCAACCAGGAACGGGACAGCCGCAACGCCCAGGCCGCGCGGGACGCCGGCTGGCGTGTCATCCGTATCTGGGAGTGTGATGTCCGAAAGGACCCGGGGGTAGCAGTGTCGGCGGTCGCTGAACCGTGGTTCTGGATCACTTTCCGCGGAAAGTGATCCAGAACCACGGTTTTGGGAGAGCGCCGACACGTGGTACCGCCTCGCTTCCGTCCAGCACAAGTCAATTGATCAAACCCGCGGAGAAGAGGACCGCTCGGCGGCCGCGCTGCGGCTTGGGCTCAGCGGATCACCTGTGCTGTGTGGTGACGGCTGGACAACCGGTGGATGATGCACCGATCTGACAGGTGTAGCAGCCAATGCTTCGACTCCCTACTACCATCTGCCTGGGGTGCCTTGGGACGGGGGCGAGAGCGGGCGGTGCCGATGCTCCGTGTGCGCAGTCCCCGCAACCTTCGCTCGTCCGGTTCCCCCGGATGGGCGCGCACTGAGTAGTAGTCAGAACGGGAAGCGAGACCAGAACCGAGCATGATGTACGACATCGCCGCCCCCGAACCTGCGGGCATGGTCGCTTCCCTCAGCTCGCTCGGGTACTCGTTGCCGGCCGCCATCGCAGATCTCGTGGACAACGGCATCTCCGTCGGGGCATCCACAATCGACGTCGAATTCACCTGGGCTGGACGGGACTCGTGGATCGCCGTGGTCGACGACGGTACCGGGATGACCGCAGACGGGCTCGTGACCGCCATGACCGTGGCGGCCCGGGGACCTGGGACACCCCGCAGTGCGACGGACCTGGGACGCTTCGGTGTCGGTCTCAAGTCGGCCTCCTTCTCGCAGGCCCGCCAGCTCACCGTCGCCACCGCGACCTCCGGTATGTGGCACGTGCGCACGTGGGACCTCGACGTCGTCGAGGAGACCGGAGAGTGGCGGTTGCTGCACGGTGCGGATGAGGAGACCACCGAGCTGCTCGAAACGATCCGGGGTACGGCAGAGCACGGCACCGTCGTGCTCTGGCGACGTCTCAACGGCTACCACACCGATGCGGTGGCGATGGAGGACGAGCGGACCCAGAAGCAGTTCTACGCGGAGGCCACCCGAACGGAGTCGCATCTGGGCATGGTCTTCGCCCGCTTCCTCACCGGAGGTCGACGCCGCAACCTGCGGGTCTCCGGCAGCCTCGTCGAGCCCTGGGACCCGTTCCTGTCCCGCCACCCGTCCGTACAGCCACTTCCCGTCGAGCGTCTGCCACTGGGAACAGGTTCCGTGCGGGTGGAGGCGTTCGTCCTCCCCAGCGCACAGAGGCTCAGTCAGGACGAGTACGAGAAGGCTGGCGGCCCACGTGGCTGGCTCGACCAGCAGGGGTTCTACGTGTACCGCCGGGACCGTCTGATCCTGGCTGGCGACTGGCTCGGGCAGCGCGGGTTGCGTCGCGAGGAGAAGTACAACCTGGCGCGGATCGCTGTCGACATCCCTGTCGAGACGGATGTCGAGTGGGGGGTCGATGTCCGGAAGTCCAGCGTCGTCCCACCTGTCGCCCTGCGTTCTCATCTCCGCCGCATCGCCCTCCAGGCCAGGAGAAGGGCCGCTGACGTCCTTCGCCACCGTGGGCAGATCGCAGCTCGAACGCATGGGGACCCGTTGCTGTACGCGTGGAACGTCCGTCGTGCCGACGACCGGGTCACCTGCAGGATCAACCGCGGGCATCCGCTGGTGAAGGCGGCTCTGCGTCCTGGCAGTGCCAGCTCAGCCGACGTGCGTGCACTGATCCGTCTGCTCGAGGAGACCGTGCCGGTCACCGCCCTACGGGTGATGCACGAGACCGACACGAGCGACGACCCCGAACCCTTCGGTGGCCCCGGAGTCGCCGATGCAGAGGCAGCAGAGGTCGCACAGCGGATCTACGAGGCGCTGGTCTCCGACGGCCGCTCGCCGGCCGCCGCTCGCGAACGCCTTCGGACGATGCCCCCCTTCGACCAGCTGGAGGGCTTCTGGACCGGGTGAACCGGATGATGTGTCAGTAGCCGACCCTAGCCCGCCCCCAGCCGTTTCCGCCCAGTCGGAGGTCCAGCGTGAGTTCCACCCCCGAGGACTCCCTTGAGTCCCTTGCCAAGGCCCGTCGCCTGGTTCTCGCACTTCTGTCGCAGGACCGTCAGCCGACACCAGCCGAGGTGCAGAACGCGGTCACCGTCATCTTCGGGATGCTGGCCGGCCAGGGCGAGGTGCTCGACCGTGACCAGCTAGCCAAGGACATCGAGGCCCTGACCGCCGTGTTCCAGGAGGGCTCCTCCGGGCTGGAGAGCAGCAGCGGACACGAGCCCTGGCTACCGGAGGCCAAGAACGACCGGTCCTGGGACTTCTGGGAGCGCTACCGCCGGTACCTGGAGGACGTCAGCAACCTTCCCCCGCTCGTCGTCCGTCGGTTGGACCAGAGCACGGACGACGTCCTGAGTCAGCTCGAGGACCCGCGCCGGGTCGGCTCCTGGCGCCGGACCGGCCTCGTGATCGGCCAGGTCCAGTCGGGCAAGACCGGGCAGTACATCGGACTCGCTGCGAAGGCCGTGGACGCTGGGTACCAGTTCGTGGTGATCCTCGCCGGCATTCACAACGACCTCCGGAGCCAGACCCAGCTGCGCGTCGACGAGGGGCTGCTCGGCTTCGACACCCAACACCAGCAGCGGTCCAACCAGAACGGCAAGTCCCGCCTCATGGGCGCCGGCCGTATGCCCGGTGCCAAGAAGCTCGACATCGCGTCCCCCACCAACAGCTCGGAGAAGGGCGACTTCGGCCGACAGGCGGCGAACGCCGTCAACTTCCCGCTCGGTCGATTCCCCGTGGTTCTCGTCGTCAAGAAGCACTGGAAGATCCTCGAGTACCTGCGTACGTGGGTGACCGAGGTCCAGGGGACGGAGGACGAGACGGGGAACAAGGTCGTACGCGACATCCCACTGTTCATCATCGACGACGAGGCGGACAACGCCTCCATCAACACCGAGCGTGATCCTGACGCGGATCCCACCAAGACCAACGGTGCGATCCGCGAACTCATGAGGAGCTTCGAGAAGTCGGCGTACGTCGGGTACACCGCCACCCCGTTCGCCAACATCTACATCGACCCTGACGTCGACCACGCCGAACTCGGTGCCGACCTCTTTCCCGACAGCTTCATCCGCACCCTGCCGTCTCCGACGAACTACCTCGGCCCAGAGCGGGTGTTCGGGCTCCAGGTCGACGCCGACGACGAGGAGGACGTGCCGCCTCTTCCGCTCGTACGCCTGGTGGAAGACGCGGAGAGCTGGATTCCCAGTAAGCACAAGTCCTCCTACACCCCCTCCGACGACCTTCCTCCCTCCCTCCGCGAAGCGATTGCCTCCTTCGTCCTCGCCAGTGCAGCGCGACGGGCACGGGGGCAGGTGAAGGTCCACAACTCGATGCTGGTCCACGTCACCCGCTTCACCGCGGTCCAGGGGATCGTCAAGGACCAGGTGGACGACCACCTGCGTCTCCTCGTGGACTCCCTCCGCGACCGGTACGGACAGGCTCCGCAGCGCATGGCAGAGCTTCAGGCTCTGTGGGAGCGGGACTTCGTCCCGACCACGGGGCATTTCACGGCGGACGAGGCTCAGCGCCTCACCTGGGAGGAGGTGTCCAGCCAGCTCCTTCCCGCACTACGCAAGATCGTGGTCAAGACGGTGAACGGCACCTCACGAGACGCGCTCGACTACTACGAGCACCGGAGGGCCGGCCTCTCCGTCATCGCAGTCGGCGGCCAGAAGCTCTCCCGAGGACTCACCCTGGATGGCCTGACCGTCAGCTACTACCTGCGTACGTCCAGCACGTACGACAGCCTGCTGCAGATGGGCCGCTGGTTCGGGTACCGGCCTGGGCACGAGGATCTCTGCCGTCTCTACACCACTCCCGACCTGCAGGCCAAGTACATCGAGGTGACCGCTGCGACGGATGAACTGCGGCGTGAGGTAGAGGAGATGGCTGCAGTGGGCCTCACCCCACGACTCTTCGGCCTGAAGGTACGTGCCTCCTCACTGGGCCTCGCGGTCACGGCGGCCAACAAGATGCGCCAAGGCACGAAGGTGATGCTCAGCTACTCCGGTGAAGGGCCGGAGACCGTGATCTTCAATGTGGCCGACGGAGTTGTAGAGAACAACCTCAAGGTCCTCGGAGACTTCGTACAGAGGCTCGACGGTCTCACGACTGCCGGCCAGGAGGCACCAGGCGCCAGCGTGGTGTGGGGACGGGTGCCCTCCGACCCCATCGTCGAGTTCCTCTCCGGCTATGAGACCGATCGAATGGCACAGCGAGTCCGCCCCCGGTTCATCGCCAAGTACATCGAACAGTGCATGGCTGTGGGCGAGCTTCCACAGTGGACAGTTCGCCTGGTCGGCAAGAGGACCACGAAGGACTGGCAGAACGTCGCTGGTTACAACGTGGGGCCCGTGGAGCGTACAGCGCTCAACGACGTCAAGGCCGAGGGCCGATACACGATTCGCCGTCTGCTCAGTCCGCCCGACGAATACCGTGATCTGGACGACCCGCAGGTGGAGGCCGCGAAGGAGAGGACACGGGAGGCTGCGGCGCGCAAGAAGCGCGAGAAGGTCCCCCAGTCCCCTTCGGGCGAGCAGATCCGCTGGCAGCGCCGACCCGACCAAGCACTGCTGCTCGTCTACCTGATCGAGCGGCCGGCGACCGAGGACGGTCCGGCCCAGTCACCGCTGGTGGGCTTCCAGTTGAGTTTCCCGGAGTCTGAGCACCAGTCCGACACCGAGTACGTCGTCAACAGCATCTGGCAGAAGGAGGGCCTTGACGCCCTCGATGACGACGAGGAGGACGGGGAGTGACGATCACCGAGGCCGAGTGGCACGATCTGGAGGCTCCCCAGGACGCTCCCGGTCGGTCCAGGATTCGCCTGCATCCTGACGCCCCGTTGGACGTCTACCTCTCCGTCTCCCACCCGGCACGGCAGCGCATGCTCGTTCTCAGGGCCGACGCCCGCTCAGCGGAGCACATCGTGCGGTCCGTGAGCAGGCTACCCCGTGCGGCCGGTCTCGAGATGAGCCTGAGCGCTGTGTCGCGTCTCGAGTACGAGCTCCAAGTGGTCCTCACCGCCAACGAGCTCCGGGAGGTGTTCAACCCGCTCGTCACGGACGTCGCTGACACGGTCAGAGAGGCCCCGGGGGCCGCAGCAGCTCTGACGGCAGCGGTGGAGAGGTTCGAGCGGTGGCAGGACCTCCTGCGTGCTGTTGGCAGTGACGGTCTCGGTCCCGAGGCCCGCCGAGGACTCTTCGGTGAGCTTCTGGTGCTGCACGACCGCATCCTGCCCGTCGTCGCCGCGGCTGTGGCCGTCGAGGCATGGACAGGGCCGAGTGGGGCCAACCAGGACTTCCAGCTGCCTGGGGTCGCGGTGGAGGCGAAGGCAAGCACCGCCAGGCAACCCCGGAGCATCCGGATCGCGAGCGAGCGCCAGCTGGACGACACCGGAACGCCCTCGCTCCTGCTGTCGTTGGCCATGCTCGACGAACGCCGGGGCGGTTCGGGAGAGAGCCTCAACCGCCTGGTGGATCGGATTCGGGAGCGCCTCACCAGCCCTGCCGTGCGTGCCGCCTTCGACGGCCGACTCGTGCAGGCCGGCTACCTCCCCGGACAGCGCAACCTGTACGAAGAACCTCGCTACACCCTCCGTGACCTGCGCTTCTGGCACGTACGGGAGAACTTCCCGAGAATCGTGGAGGCCGATCTTCCCGAAGGTGTCGGAGACTGCACGTACCACGTGAGCACCTCGGGGCTGGATCAGCACCGCGCCAGCACCGACGAGGTGACCGCACTGATCGGGGGAATCGATGTCTGAGCTCGACCTGTCCCAGTACGCCCGCGACCTCGTCGCGGACGTCCAAGCGACCGCCGACGCCGAGGGGACCACCACCCCGGAAACGTTCACGCGGCGAGTGTTCGAGGACTTGGAGCAGGCCGGCATCGCGTCCAACACGTTCACCGCGTATCACGGTGCACATGGGCATCTGGTTCACGGGTACGGAATAGGTGACTCAGGGGAGTGCCTCGACCTCTTCGTCACGGACTTCGAGCTGGACCCCCTGCAGTCGAAGCTGACAAAGGGGCAGACCGAGACCGCGTTCAAACGGCTCCTCACGTTCGTCCGGCGATGCCGGGACGGACTGCGCCAGCACATCGACGAGTCCTTCGACGTCTACGACATGTGTGCCGCGGTGGAAAAGGCGCTCACCGAGGTGCAGCGGATACGGCTCTTCCTCCTCAGCAACCGTGTCGGCACGGGCACCGTGGTCCCGCCCACCGACTTCGACGGGCTCCCCGTGACCCACGAGGTCTGGGACTTGGCGCGACTGCACCGCCACGCGACCTCCGGCAGCATCAGCGAGCCCATCGTGGTCTCGTTCGACCCCCCGCTGTCCTGCGTCTCGGCACCCAGCAGCGAGCCGGACCACTCGGTGACCCTGGCGGTTATCCCCGGTCAGAGACTGGCGGCTCTGTACGGGGAGTACGGCACGAGGCTCCTCGAACTGAACGTCCGTTCCTTCCTTCAGGCCCGTGGGTCGGTCAACCGCGGTATCCGGGAGACTCTGCTGAACTCCCCAGGCAGGTTCCTGGCCTACAACAACGGCATCACTGCAACTGCCTCGCAGGTCGACTTCGCCTGCGGTCCGGACGGCAGGCCGACAGGCATCTCCCGGGTGCACGGGCTCCAGGTGGTGAACGGTGGCCAGACGACGGCGTCGCTGCACTACGCGTCCAGCCGCGACAAGGCCGACCTGTCACACGTGATGGTGCAGATGAAGCTGACCGAGGTCTCTCCGGAGCGCCTCTCGGAGATCGTCCCGATGATCTCCGAGTACTCCAACACGCAGAACCGCGTGACGTTGGTCGACTTCAGCTCGAACCACGAGTACCACGTGGCCCTCCAGCGGATAACCAGGTCCCTGTGGGCGCCGGCGACTGACGGCAGCGGTCAGGAGACCCACTGGTTCTACGAGCGGGCACGCGGCCAGTACACCGACGAGGTGGCCAAGGCACGGACCCCCGCGAAGCAGCGCACGTTCAAGAAGCTCAACCCGACGAAGCAGAAGTTCACCAAGGCGGACCTTGCGAAGTACGTGAACTCCTGGAACCACCTTCCCTTCCAGGTCAGCCGTGGTGCGCAGAAGAACTTCGCCGTGTTCATGGACCAGATCGGCGAGGCGCCACCCCGCGTCGACGTCCAGTACTGCCAGCGCGTGATCGCCATGGCCGTCCTCTTCAAGGCAGTCGACCGCATCGCCGCGAACCACGAGGCCGGCAGCTACAAGAGCATGATCACGACGTACACCATGGCCCGCCTGTCGCTCGCGACGGAGCAACGCATCGACCTCGACAGGATCTGGCGGGAGCAGCGGATCTCCCCGGTCCTCGAGGCAGCGATCGACGACCTCTGCCCCAGGGTCATGAGGGCGGTGACCAGGCCGCGTGAGGGTAACCACGTGGGCGAATGGGCCAAGAAGGCCGTCTGCTGGGACGCCGTCTCCCGCGTGGCCTGGTCCGTGCCTCGCGACTTGGAGGCGGAGCTGCGTGACCGTCCTCTGGACGAACAGGCACTCGCGGGAGGCGCGGAGGGCGCCACGGGAGCGAGCGACGAGTTGGCTTCGATCCCCGCCGACGAGTGGTTCGCCATCGAACACTGGGCGAAGGAGACGCACAACCTCGACCCGTCGCAGCGCCAGCTCGCCCAGTACGTCGGCAGGCGGCTCGAACTGGACCAGGCGATCCCCGAGGCACAGGCGGTACAGGCGCTGCACGCTCGGAACGAGGCACTGTCCCTCGGCTTCGTTCCAGGCCCGTAAGCCCGACTCCTTGTCGGCCCTCAGAGCTCCCCGCGTTCGAGCAGATCCCTTACGGCGTCCTCGGCGCGGCGGAGCACGATCCGGCCGTCTCCGTCACTGAAGGCGAGGAGGTCCGCCCCCCGGGGCGATACCCGCCTCCGCGAGCAGACCGATGGGAAGCTCGACCAGACCCTGGTCGTCGACACGGAGTTCTGCAGGTTCCCGAAGCATGGGACGAGTGTGGCACCCTCACACTCGTAGGGCTGACGAATGGCTGGCCGGAGGCATGGCACCACGTGAGGACACGATCAACGCGGAGTGGGTCAGCACCGAGCTGAGCAACCACCTACGCGGTCGACGCACGAGCAACACCGCGCCGGAGGTGGCTCTCCGGCGGGCTGTCCACCGGCTCGGGCTCAGGTTCCGCCTACAGCGCAAGGTGGCTGCCCGTTGCACCGCGGACTTCGTCCTACCCAGGTACAGCGTGGCGGTGTTCGTCGACGGATGCTTCTGGCACGGTTGTCCTGTCCACGGTCCGAAGTCGTTCCGTGGCCCTAACGCCTCCCTGTGGGCATCGAAGATCGAGACCAACAAGGAGAGGGACCGCCGCAACACCGAGGCCGCCGAAGCGGCTGGCTGGACCGTCGTACGCGTCTGGGAGTGCGAGATCCGGAAGAGCGCGGAACACGCTGCGCTCAGCGTGGCTCAGCAGTGCAACCGGCCTCACGGGCCTGAGCCGGCACGATCCCCCGACCGTGAGTCCCGCTCATCGCGTCCGTGAACAGGTCGCTCGAGACGCTGTCTCTGGCAACGCAGTACTTGCTCAGGGGGCATTCGTCGCAGAGCGGCTCCTTGGCTCTGCAGAGACTGCTCCCGATGAGGCGAAGAGCTGCCATGCGCAGCGGCGCTTCCTCGCCAGCCCCGACCAACTTCACAAGGTCGACGCGGCCGTCGCTGAGCCTGTTCGTGCGGTCCGAGTCGCTACCGTGCAGACGTGCGGCGACGCGCAGCGCTCCCTGCCCCACCCACAGGAGGTCCTCACCGACGAGCAACTGGTAGAGCCTCGCCTCGGCCGGCTTGAGCTCCAAGTGCTCGCGCACCTTCTCTTCGTCACCCCAGACAGCCGACTTACCGACCACGGTGGCGAGTCGGCCGACCCGCTTCCTCGCCGCCTCGGTGGGTGCCGCTGCGGCGAGGGCCGTGAGCGCGGTCTTGCTCAGGCTCGTCCGCCCCCTCACAACCTCGAGCATCCCGGCCAGCTGCGTGGGCTGCATCTTCGTCCCGGACAGTATGGCCACCACGGCCGCCTGCAATCCGGACACCTGCTCGCCCGGAAGCTGGTACCAGTGCTCCGACTCGCGCTGGCCCTCGGCCCAAGCCGTCAGGTCCATTCGCACCGTACGCCACCGCGGCTGGAGTCCGCCCTCGGGCGGCTGCTCGTCACTCACGGGCAGCAGTGCTTCGGCTGCGGCCTCACCGAGGAGTGGCGGCACCGCGTTACCGATCTGGCGGAAGGCGTCACTACGCGTGCCTGCGAAACGGAACCGGTCCGGGAAGGTCTGCACCCGTGCTGCCTCCCGCACGGTGAGTGTGCGTGGCTGCTCCGGGTGGATGTACCAGTAGCCGTCCTTGGCGATGTGGGCGGTGATCGACCTGCTGAGGTCCGACCAGTCGAGCTTCTTGTACTTGTCCGTGAAGTGGTCGGCCTTGTAGCGCTGCAGGTCCGGGGAGATCTCCGAGTACAGGGTCTTGGAGTCCATGCTGGAGAAGATCTCCCAGTCATCCTTCCGGACCCGTCGGGTCATGTGGTCCCGGACTTCGCCCTTGCGGGCCCACTTGCGCATGTCCTGCGCGAACTTGGAGGGCTTGGACGGGCTGATGTACGGCAGCACACGCTCCCCGACACGCTCCGTGGCTACAACAGGCAGGACAGGAAGATCACCGATGGCGTCCCGGAGGGTGGTCCGGTTCTCCTGCTCCAGTTCCTGGCGCCACTCGAACCGCTCGACGTCGTTCCTCGCCAGAAGGATCAGACGCTTCCTGTGCTGCGGAACGCCGTAACGCCACGCGTCGACCAGGCGCACCTGCGTCGCATAGCCGAGGTCCTCCAACTGTTCCTCGATGGTGCGCACCACGAAGAAGTCGTCGCCGAGGCCCATGTCAGGCACGTTCTCCATGAGGACGGCACGCGGCCGGAGACGCTTCACGACGTCGAGATAGGCGCTCCACAGCTCCTTGCGGCGATCGTGGGGGTCACGCCCGTGATGCCTCACGAGACTGCGGATCTTGCTCCTGCCGGCCCTGCTGAACGGCTGGCAGGGAGGGCCACCGGCCACCAGGTCGATCTTGGCTGGTTCCAGCAGCTCCACGAGGCGGTCACGCTCGTCGGGGTTGCCCAGGTCCATCTTGAGGCTCATGCCCGGGAAGTTCGCGGCGTGCGTCTGCAGGGCTCGCTCGTCGAAGTCGACTGCGGCTGCGACCGTCCACTTAGCTCGCTCCAACCCCAGACTCAGTCCACCCGCGCCGGAGAACAGGTCGACGGCCAAGCGCTTGCCACTTCCGTAGCCGCTCAGCCACTTGTCGAAGTTCTCGGGCGTGCAGCTGTTCCTGTGGCGCTTGAGTTCCAGGCAGTCGCTCCGCTCCAGAGGCACCCCGTAGTGCTGCTTGCGCACAGTGCGAACCTCCGTAAGACGAGATGAACGAGCACCAGGAGATCACACATCTTCCGGCGGGATCAAGTGATCTACTGTCTACCTCGGAGAACAAGGTCGATCGCTGCCTCCAAGGGCCCGCGGATGTTGTGCGCTCGCCGTTGTCCGGCGCAACGTCCAAGGGGTGCCCAGCCGGACAGTGTACCGTGCCTCGCCGACAAGATCATCCATGGGGCGCTGCACGAGGTGCCACGTTATTCAGTCGGAACGCCGAATTCCTGGCGGGCCGACGGACCAATTACTGACGGCCGCAGGCCTGACCCTGACGTCGGTCGCACGCGGCCCGTGGCACGGCAGTTTCCGACCTCCGCACGGCGCCCTGAGTCTTCGGTGACAACCCCGCGGCGTATGCCTCCCGATCGTGTCCGTCATGCTCAGACCAACGAGCGCTGGACCGTCCCGTTCCGGGACGATGCCGACACGGCACACGGAGACCTCGGAACACACCGCGCTGTTGTCCAAGATCAACAGAGGACCTTCGCGACGCCCGTCCGCTTCGCAGAGCGACACCCATCCGCATCGGGTCGGCAGTGGGCGCCAGGGGACCAGGTATGGCAGCGACGCGATCGACGGCGCCGTGCGCGCTCGGGCCGACCAGCGTGAGAGTGATCATCCATGAATGAAGCCGCTTCACATGCGCTCAACGTGCGCTGTCCACTTGGCAGGTGTGGTCAACTATGGCCGCTGCCGCCTTCCCAGGATGTGATTGCTGATGAGCACTCAAGCCGATGGGCTCGAGCCGTGGAAGATCTACGGGTCGCGCGTGGTTTATGACAACCCATGGGTGCAACTCGCGCTCGTGGACGTCGAGCCGCCTGGCGTGGAGCGCTTCGAGCATCACGTCGTGAGGTTGAAGCGCGTGGCCATCGCCGCGGTGCTGGATGCCGATGAGCGCGTGTTGATGCTCTGGCGGTACCGCTTCGTGCCGCAGTCCTGGGGCTGGGAGCTTCCCGGCGGCATCGTCGATCCCGGGGAAGACGGCTTGGGGGCTGCGCTGCGCGAGGTCGAGGAGGAGACCGGATGGCGGCCGGATCGCCTCGATCACGTAGTTACGTTCCAGCCGATGGTCGGCATGGTGGACTCGCCGCACGAGGTGTTCGTCGGCCAGGGGGCGACCCTCGTGGGCGCACCCGAGGACGGTGAGGAGGCCGGCCACGTGGCGTGGGTGCCGATGTCCGAGATCCCGATGCTCATGGCGGAGGGGAAGCTCATGGGTTCGGGAACCCTGGTGGCGCTCCTGCATGTCCTGGCGTCCCGCAGGCAGTGACAGCTGGGCAGACCAGTTGGTCGATTCGGGCGCGGTGGCGGGCTGCCCCCCGTGCGGGTGGCCAGGAGCCGCGCCTGACGTAGGCGGTTCATGGCCTCGTCCTGTTACCCAGTTCGTAGTGGCGCCAGGCTCGTTCCGTGGCACCGACGTCGAGTGCCTGCCACGCCGCGCCGCCAGTGTGGCTGCCCGGGCGAGTGCCCGAGCAATGGGTTCCCTGGTGACTGTCCCGTCCGGGAACTCAGCCGCGTCGCCGAGCCGCGACGAGGATATGGGTGCCCCCATCTCGGGCACCGAGGCTGGCGCAGGCAGCGGTCTCGCAGGCGAGGAATCGCTCCCAGAGCTGCGGGGAATCCTCGATGCCCGCCAGGACGTCCGGGTCTTCGAGGCTCGCCCAGTTGCTCGCCGATCCCGCAAGGATCTCGCCGCCGCACTCGGTAACGAGGGCGGTGAGTTGCTCCCAGGTGAACATGCGGCAGACATGGGCCATGCCAGGTACGTGGCGCAGGTCGCCGGTGCGGATGACGGCGTCCGTGACGTCGGTGCCGTAGCGGATGGCGAGTTGGGTGGTGCCTGGGAAGCGGGCTCGCCAGCTTCCCCACAGGGACATCACCGAGGCGACCACGATGCCGTCGGGCTTCACGATGCGGAGGAGGCCGGCGAGGGCCTCGCGTTCCTGCTCAAAGGCGTACGAGAGCGGGCCTCCATAAGCGAGGACCATGTCGAACGTGGCGTCAGGGAAGCGGCTGGTGTCGCGGACATCGAGTTCATGGCGCGCTTCGATGGCGCGTTCGAAGCCCGCTGCGGCGACGTTGGCTTCGTTCAGATGGAGTTGGACGGGCGAGATATCGGTGACCACTACGCGGGCGCCGTGTTCGGCGAGCACAGTCGTGAAGCGGCCTGGGCCCGCGCCAACCTCCAGCACCAGCTGATCTTTCGTCAGATGCGGAGCGAGGAATCGGCGGTGGATCTCGAAGGAGACTCGGCCGGCGACATCCTTGGAGAGCCGGTCGTGCTCTCCTTCACCGAGGGTGTCGTAGTAGCGGCGGATGGCGTCGACGGATTGATCGCTGCGAGGCGTCTCATCCGGTGTGTCAGCCATCGGCCTCCGTTCGTTTCGTCAGGGCTGCCGCTCTGCGGATAGCCTCTGACCTGGGCTTCTCAAAACGGAGCGATTCGGGCAGGGCTCCGCCACTAGAATGCGTTCCCCGTCGTGATGTCGGCGTGAGCGCCGCCGCGACACTCCGCAGTTTCACCGAGAGGACGGTCTCCGGTCCTATGCGTTGGTCCCAGCTGTACGTGCCCACTCTCCGGGAGGACCCGGCGGACGCGGATGCGGTGAGTCACCGCCTGCTGGTGAGAGGAGGGTTCGTCCGGCAGCTCATGGCCGGCCACTACTCCCTGCTGCCGCTGGCCGTGCGCGTCCGCGCCAAGATCGTGGACATCATCCGCGAGGAGATGACCGCGATCGGCGCCCAGGAGTTCATCCTGCCCGCCCTCCACCCGGCGGAGATCTGGCAGCGCAGTGGCCGCTGGGAGGTGATGGGCGAGGAGATGTTCCGGCTCAAGGACCGCAAGGGCGCGGACCTGGCGCTCGGTATGACGCACGAGGAGATCTTCACCGTCCTGTCGCAGGAGCTGAAGTCGTACCGGGACCTGCCGCAGATGTGGTACCAGTTCCAGACCAAGTTCCGCGACGAGGCCCGCCCGAAGAGCGGCCTGCTGCGGGTACGCGAGTTCACGATGAAGGACTCGTACAGCTTCGACATCGAGGCCGGCGGCCTCGACCGCTCCTTCGACCTGCACAAGGCCGCCTACGAGCGGATCTTCGCCCGCCTGGGCCTGCCCGCGATCCCCGTGCAGGCGTCCAGCGGCAGCATGGGCGGCAGCGCTTCGGTCGAGTTCATGAGCCCGTCGAACGCCGGCGAGGACCTGGTGGTCCGCTGCCCCGGATGCGACTACGCGGCGAACACCGAGAAGGCCACCTCCACGCTGCCCGCCGTGGTGGACGGCCCCGGCCTGGACGCCCCCGAGCGGTTCGACACCCCGAACGCGCGCACCATCGAGGAGCTGTCCGTCCAGCACGACGTGCCGGCCGAACGGCAGATCAAGACGCTGGTGTACGTGGTCGACGACCAGTTGACCCTGGTCCTGGTCCGCGGTGACCACAGCCTCGTCGAGCAGAAGCTCATCGACACCCTCGCCGCCACGGCGGTGCGGCCCGCGACCGCCGAGGAGATCCAGGCGGCGCTCGGCGCCTCCCCCGGCAGCCTGGGCGCGGTCGGCGTCGCCGAGCTGCCCATCCTCGCGGACGAAGCCCTGCGCGGCCGCACCGACATGACCACCGGCGCCAACGCCAACGGCGTCCACCTGCGCGGCGTGTCGGTCGAGCGGGACATCGCGGTGCAGCGGTGGGCTGACCTGCGCGAGGTGACCTCCGGCGAGCCCTGCCCCCAGTGCGGCACACCGCTGGAGGTGGTGGTCACGATCGAGGTGGGCCACATCTTCAAGCTCGGTCGCAAGTACACCGAGACCCTCGGCGTGACCGTGCTCGGCCGGGACGGCGAGCGCGTCGTCCCGATCATGGGCAGCTACGGAATCGGCGTGGAACGCGCCTTGGCCTCCATCGTGGAGACACACCACGACGACAAGGGCATCATCTGGCCCGTCGCCGTCGCCCCGTTCGAGGTGGCCGTCGTCATGCTCGGCACCGGCGACGAGAAGGTGACTGAGGCGGCCGAGGGCCTGTACCGGCAGCTGCAGGGCGAGCGGGTCGACGTCCTGCTGGACGACCGTGACGAGCGGCCCGGCGTGAAGTTCCGCGACGTCGAACTGGTCGGCATTCCTTACCGGATCACGGTCGGCGCCCGCGGCCTGGCCGACGGCACGGTCGAGGTCACCACCCGGGCCACCGGCGAGACCCAGTCCGTGCCGGTGGCCGAGGCGGTGGAACACGTCCGCAAGCTGCTGACCGCCGCTGTGTGAGCCGTCGGCTCGTCAGCCGGACACCCGGTGGAACGCCTCGGTGAGAAGCGTCTCCGGGTAGCAGCGAAGGATCTTCGCGACGCTGCGCGCCTGGGTCTCGTAGTGGCCCATGGCGCGCAGCTTCGTCTCCAGGGCATCGCCCAGCTGCATCCGCAGGGTCGGAGGCAGCCGCATCGCCTCGACCTGCCTGGGGTCCAGGAAGCCTGGTCTGGCCGGTTCGGTGTACTGGGTCGTGCTGGTCACCAGGAGCACGTCCGGGCTGGCGTCGTAGTGGTCGAGCGCGGCGAGGGCGATCCGGTGTGCGGCGCGGTGGTCCGGATGGCCGTTCATCCCGTTCGGCGGGAAGGCCACCACTCGACGGGGCTTCCAGCGACGCAGATCCTCCAGAACGAGGGTTGTCCCGGTCTCCTCGTGGTCGCTGAGGCTGCCGTCGGGAAGGTCGTGCACTTCGGCGCAGGTGACTCCGAGCGCCTCGGCGGCGCGACGCAGCTCCTGTTCACGAACGTCAGGCAGGTCCTCTTCGGTGCACATGCCGAGGGTCCTCCCCGCGCCTCCGCGGGTCAGGGTGACGGTGACCGTCGTGCCGCGGCGAAGGGCGGTGCGGTGGAGGAGCCCGCCGCAGTGCAGGGTCTCGTCGTCGGGGTGGGCGACAACGACGAGCAGGTCGGCGGCCGTCATGCCGGGACCTCCGTGACGGCGTTCTCCAGCGCGGCCAGGCGGTCGAGGATGTCGGCATCGCCGACGTTGCCGATCAGGTGCCGGCGGTCATTGGCGTCCTCGCTGTGCCAGACGGTCTCCTGCGACTGTTCCGGTGTCCACACGAGGCCGGCGGAGTCGATCAGCAGGTAGCGGTGCTTGCGTCCGCCCGCGCTCTTGGCCGCGATCCTGACGTGTCCGGGCGCACTGTCACGGGCGATGGCAACGGCGCGCTGGAAGTCGTCCTCGCTGATCAGGTAGCGCTCGCGGTTCCGGTGACCCAAGGGACCGATCGGCATGAACTGGAAGAGCTGCCATTCCACGATGCCGACGAATCCGCCGAGCAGCCCGGCGATCGCCGCGATGTCACCCGTGTTGCCGGAGTGGACGACGGTGTTGACACAGATCCGGGCTCCGGCCTTCTCCAGGAGGGACAAGACCGCCAGCTGCGAGGCGACGGTCGCGTGTCGGCGGAACTGCTGCTGCACGGCGTCGGTGCTTCCGTCGAGCGGGATGCCGATCAGGTCGCTGACGGCGGCCACATCGTCGGCGGCGACCTGCTCGACGGCGCCCGTGCCCATGAAGCGGATCCGGGCCGCGCCGAGGAAGGCGGTGCCGACGGTGTCCAGGTGGATTTGGAGGCCCAGGTCGTGGAGGCCCGTGAGCAACGTGACGATGTCCGGCCGGGTGAGCGGGTCGCCGCCTCCAACGGTGATCTTCTCGATGCCGAACCGGTCGCGTAAGCCGGCCGCGAACCTGAGCACTTGGGGCGTCTCGGTGATCGTGCGGCCGAAGTAGTTGTAGCAGCCGGGGCAGGCCACGAAGCAGCTCTTGCCCGCGCTGAGGATGACACTGCGCATGATGCCTCACTGGCGCTAGTGGGAAGGTGAGTCGAGCAGTGCGAAGCCGAGCGGATCAGCCCTGCGTGGCCATCCGGTAGGCGGCTTGGTAGCCGTCCGCCATCCGGCGGATCGAGAACTCCGAGGCCACGTGGGCGCGACAGACGGCGCGGTCGATCGCGGGCAGGCGGTGGATCGCGTCGGCCATCTGCTGGGCGCTGTCGGCCAGGAAGCCGGTGACGGCGTCTCGGACCAGTTCGGGGGCGGCACCGGCCCGCAGCGACACAACCGGTGTGCCACAGGCCATCGACTCGATCGGCACGAGCCCGAACGGCTCGGGGATGAGCGAGGTCATCAGGGTGGCAGCCGCGCCGGCGAGGAGGGCGACCTTCTGCCGGAAGTCGAGCTCACCCAGGAAGGACACCTGGTCGCCATCCACGTGCGGCTGGACCTGCTGCTCGAAGTACGCCCGGTCACCAGGCTTGATCCGGCCGGCGATCTTCAGGCGCAGTCCTGCACGGCGTGCCGCCTCGATGGCGACGTGGACGCCCTTCTCGGGTCGGATCCGGCCGAGGAACACCAGGTACGGCCACGAGTCGGCTGCCTCGGTGCCGAAGGGGAAGGCTGCCACGTCGATGCCGTGGTGGACCGTGCGGAGGTAGTTGAGTTCCGGCAGGTGGGAGCGCTGGTCTCTGCTGATCGCCACGTAGCGCTCGGCGGCGAACCGGCGGAAGAGCGGCGTGTTGTCCTCGTTGAAGAAGCAGTGCACGGTGTGGACCACCGGGGTTCGCAGTCCGTGGAGCGCCGGGATCGCCATACACCCGGTGTTGGAGTGGACGTGCGAGTGGATGACGTCGAACTCGGAGGCCCGGTCGCGCACCTCTTGAAGCTGGAGCATCCGGTAGACCTCGGGCTCGCTGACACTCGGGTCCGCGTGCAGAGCCGTCGTACCGATGCTGTGGAGGTTGCCGGCCACCTTGGAGTCGCCAGAGGCGAAGACCGTGACGTCGTGCCCGTCGAGGACCTGGGTCGTGGTGAGGTCGGCGACCAGCGACTCGACCGCCCCGTAGCCCCGGGGAGGGACGCTCTCCCATAAGGGGGCGACATGTGCGATGCGCATTCGTTCGATCTCCTTCGATACGGCGGCTCGCCGTTGCGACGGGCCGCCCGCTGCAGTGGGGCGGGAGCCGGGAACGCAGGCTGTTCGGCTGTGGGCGAGGTGCGCTCGGCTTCAGGCGCGCGTGTCAGCGCCGAGCTCGGGTACGCCGGTGAGGAAGCCGCGCACCTCGTCCGCGCAGCGGCGGATCTCCGCCTCGTGGGATTCGAGGGTGAACAGGGTGAGGTAGCGGGCGATGTTGGACTCGTAGATCCGCGGGTTGATGCGGTGGGCCGCCATGGTGTCCGGCCACAGCGGGAGCATCCACACGTGGAAATGCGGCCGGTCGAGCTTCTCCTCCTGGTACATCTGCACCGCCGCCAGACCCAGCCGCTCGCGCATGGCCCGCCGGACGGAGTGCGTCACCCGCCCGAGCCGTTCCACCAGCGGCAGTTCCATCTGGTCGAGCGCACCGATGTGCGGACGGACACCGACGACCATGAAGCCGGGCACGGCCCACTCCGCGTCCTGCCTGACGGTGATGACGCCGTCGTCGTACACGGGGGCGAGGATGTCGGGCAGCTCTCGTTCGGCGAGGTTCATGAAGCAGCCCCGGCAGGTGTCCTCGCGGACAAGGTGGCTGGGGCCGCCCAAGAAGTCGAGGTATCGGTAGCCGGACGGCGGGTCCGGCAGACCGGGCTTCACCACGGACTCGGACATGGGGTCTCCATTCGAATCAGCTGCCCGTAGGGCATTAGGGGCTTTTCGGGCGCATACCGGCACGTCGTTGACTCAGTGGTGAGGTGTGGAAGGCAGCGTCGAGCACGCGCAGGCGTCAGAACCAAGCTCTGCCGCACGCCGCGATACGCGGGGTGACCGGGTCAGTCGGCGCTGTCGCGGCTGTCCGCCCAGAGCCGGCGCCCACGCAGGGCGAGCGCCGGGCAGCTGAAGTGACGTCTACTCAGCAGAGGAAGCAGGGTGATGCGATGAACGGCGAGCACCATGCGGACTCCGGTGCCGCACAGCTCCAGTTCGTAGCCACCGCCGCCGTCGATCGCCCTGGCCACGGACGGAAGGACGGTGTGGTCGCCCAGCCACCTTCGAAGCTCGGCGTCCGTGCCTCTGCTCAGTGCTTGGCTGACGCCGGCAGCGGCTCGCCGCAGGCGCTTGTACGCGGCCTCCGCATTCGGCAGCACCTCCCAGTCGAAGAGCTGGGCCAGTTCGGTGCCGTGCACGTCGAAGTACGAGGTGCACCGGTAGAGCACGCCGGGTTGGGTCATGCCGAGCCCAAGAGGCGGCGCGACAGGCAGGGTGGATGCCGACGTCATGCGGCGCTCTCCCCCTGGCGGGGCCTTGACGCCTCGGGGCCGAGCCGGAACCAGACCTGCTTGCCTGATCTGCACGGCTCGGTGCCGAACCCATCCGCCATGGCTGCGAGCAGGAACAGCCCTCGTCCGCCTACTTCGTCGTCGGACGGCTCCCGAATGATCGGAAGGGTCGCGTCGAAGTCGCTGACCCCGACGAAGACGCCGGAGTCCGTCTCCGACAGAACAAGCTCGCAGTCACCGCGGGTGTGCTTGTAGACGTTGGTGAGCAACTCCGTGACGCCGAGCTCGGCCATGAAGCTCAACTCGGCTTTGCGCCAGAGCCGCAGGTGCACGCGGATGATCTCGCGTACCGGTTCCATGTGCTCGGGCCGGACCAGGGGGAGGCCCATGCGGTACCACCTCCCCTCGGTCGACTTCGCGGCCTCGGGCGGGTCGCTCGATTCCCCTGCGTTGAGACAGGCATCCGGAGAACCGAGTGACGTTACGTCAGTTGCTGTGCTCTCGGTCCTCATGACTGAGTACTCCTCAAGCGGTGCAGATCACTTCGGGCAACCAGGTAACCGCTGTTGAGTAATCGGGAGTAATGTCGGCGGGGGTGTCGAAGGGTGTTACTTCCGCTACCGATCGTGCTGGGGGCCTTGGCGATGAAACCGGTGAACACCAAACTCGAGCAGCTGCTGGAGCAGTCCGGCATCAGCCGGGGCGAGCTGAGCAGGCGAGTTCGTGCGAAGGCGAAGGAGTGGGGCCAGCCTCACATCGCGCCGGACACGACGAGCGTCCGTCGTTGGGTGGGAGGCGAGATTCCACGCCAGCCGGTGCCGGACATCCTGGCTGACGTGTTCTCCGCCGAACTCGGCTACCGGGTCACCACCTACGATCTCGGCCTCGCAGACGCCCCGTCCGCCGATCGCTCACTGGTGTACAACTCCTCGTACGCGGCTACCGTGGAAGCCGTCACCAACCTGGGGAGAGCTGACGTGGACCGTCGCAAGTTCCTGGCCATGGCACCGTTCGCCGCTGTCGCCGGCGTCGGGCCCTCGCGTGACTGGCTGCTGAGCACGCTGGACCAGTCCCCTACTCCCGGACCGCAGGTACGGCTGGAAGACGTGACGGCTGTTCGGAACATGTTCGGCGCGTTCCAGCAGATGGACATCTTCCAGGGCGGCGGCTCAGGCCGGCTCGCGCTCGCCCAGTACATGAACGCTCATGTCTACCCGCTTCTCCGCCGCACCTACACCGAACAAGTTCGGCAGGCGCTGTGCGAGGCCGCTGCCGAGCAGACGTACCTCCTCGGTTGGATGGCCTACGACAACGGCGAACACGGCACTGCCCAGCGCTACCTGATCCAGTCCCTCCGCCTCGCCGAGGAGTCGCACAACCCCGCACTCGGCGCCCACGTGCTGGCCGGCATGGCCGACCAGGCCACCCTTCTCGGCCATCCTGAGGAGGGCCGCCGCCTCGCCCAAGCCGGACGGGCCGGACTCTCCGGGGTCTCCTCGCCCGCCTGCCTCGCCGATCTCTGGGCGCTGGAAGCTCGCGCGCTCGCCAAGCTCGGCGACAAGGTCGGCGCCGCTCAGGCCATCATCCGCTCCGAGGCCGCTTTCGAGCGGGTCCAGCCGGACCAGGACCCTGAGTGGGCGAAGTTCATCGACGCCGCCTACCTCCACGGCGAGCACGCCAACACCTTCCGTGACCTCGGCCAGCCCGAGCACGCGGCCGAGCACGCCCGCCTCTCCATCGATCACGCCAGGCAGCAGAAGCGTGCCCGGCGCGGCGCGATGTCCCAGGCAGCGCTGGCCGTCTCGCACCTGCAGCGCAATGACCTTGAAGCAGCGCACGCTGCCGGTGTACGGACTCTCTCGCTCACCAAGCAGGTGCAGTCCTCCCGCGCCATCGAAGCCGTCCAGGACCTCCAGCGCCGTATGGAGCCGTTCGGCGGTCACCGCCTGGTGGTGGACTTCGCGGAGCGGGCGCGGGAACTCACTGCAGCGGCGTGATCGATCGCACCACCGCGGCACTTGCTGCTGGGGCGGGAGCCCGCCGGGTAGGCGGGTTCGGGGGGTGTTTGTGGTCAGCGGCGGCGACGGCTCCGAACACCGCTGGGACCAACACACGGGTCGGCGCCTCAGCGTCGTGGTCGTAGTCGGTCATGCGGTCCCTTCGGGTCGGCAGCGGGGCAGCACGGGACCATACGACGTGCACTGCCGGAATGGATCCCTCCCGGTGAGAAGGACATCGAATCGACACCGTCGCCGTGCTGCAGGGTAGTTGTGGCGCTCCGGCCACGCTGGGGGCGGTATTGGTGGGCGGGACGGAGGCTCCGTTCCCGCCCACCTGGGTTGGTCAGCGCGTCCGGCGTACCTGGTCGGGTGCGACCGGCGCCGGCGGTGTGATGACCGGGGTAGCCGGTGTTCCGGTGGTGAGGCTGGTCGTGCGGGCGCGGGCGGCCCTGGTGCGCAGTTCGTCGGGAGTTGCGGCCGGTGCGGGGGTGGAGAGGTGGGCGTCGCGGCGGATCCGCCAGGTGAGGACGGCGGCGGGTGAGTCGGCGGTAGCGAGTTCGCGTCGCCCGGCGGCGTTGGCGAGTAGGGCGTTGGGGTCGTGGCCTGCTGCTTCGGCTTCGGCAAGGGTGGCGGCGAGCGCTGCCCAGCTGTCCTCGGCGAGCACTCCGCTGGCCTGGTCGGCGGGCAGAGCGCGGCGCAGCGCTGTTTCCTGCCGGTCCCGGATGGCCTCGGGCAGGCGCCGGCCTTCGAGGTCCAGGTGGGCGAGCGGTTTGGCGGCGTGCCGGGTGTAGGCGGCACGAAGGTGGTCGGCTGCCGTGCGGGCGGCGTCGGCCTGGTGGCGGTGACCTTGGGCGGCGTGCCACTTGGCGATGATGATCGCGAGCAGCACGAGGCTGGACAGGGCCGTGGCGGCGGCCGTGCCTTCTTCGCCACTCCGGCTGCCGGTGGGGCCGGCGTAGAGGAGTTCGCGGGCGGCCGAGCGCATCGCCCGTACCTCCGTGCGGGCGGCTCGGGTGCGGGCGACCGCAGCGTATTCCAGGGCTCGGGCGGCCTGGTTGATCTCCTTCCGTGACAGGACGGGGCTGGTGATCGCGAGGGTGTCGAGAATCTCGATGGTGCCGCTGACCACCGCGGCGACCTGACCGGGTTGGGGCTCGTCGTCGATGACGGTGGTGATGTGGTCGACGGTGGTGCTGGCGCGGTACCGGACCGTGTCCGGTTGCCCTTGCCCGACCGGGCGGTGGGGTGCGGGCTGGTCGACACCGGTGGCGAAGCGCTCGTGGATCTTGGGCAGGGTGAGGTCGGCGGCGAGTTGGCTGCCGGAGAACCACACCGGGCCGCCCGGATCGCCGCTGGGCAGGGCGAACTTGTAGCCCTTGGCATCGCCGGAGGGCAGGCGGCGGACCTCGAACTCGATGCCCTGTGCGGTGAGACGGGCGAGGAACTCCTCCTCGCCCGCCGCGCCTGCGAGGGCCCGACGCACACCGGTCCGCAGCCGGGCCCGCCCGGTCTCCTCCTGGCCGAGGCGCTCGGCCTTGCGCAGCTCGGGGCTCTTGGCGCGTTTGGGGATACCGGCCCGGTACTTGGGTGTTCGGGTGCCGGACCAGTCCTTGAGCCCGTACTCCCGCTCGATCTCGGTGAGTTCGGTCTCCGTCCGGTACTGGTCGCCCCGCAGGCGGGCCTGGGTGAGGTCGGCGCGGATCACGGTGGCGAGGATGTGGATGTGGTTGTCCCCGTGGTGGACGGCGACCCACCGGCAGCCGTCCGGATCGCCGTCGGGGGCAATGCCGGCGGCGGCCACGACCCGCCGGGCGATCGCGCCCCACTCCTCGTCGCTCAGGTTCCGGTCGGTGGGGTCGGCACGGACCATGCGGTGGTAGACGTGCTTCTTGACCGGATGGCCGTAGCGCACGACGTGCAGGTCCAGGGCATCGCGCAGCTGGGCCAGGGTGGCCTCGGAGTCGCGGCCGGGGTCGGGGGCGAAGCCGTCCCAGGAGGCCACCAGGTGCGGGTCGGTGTGCTCGTTGCGTCGGCCCGGCCCGTACAGGTAGTCCAGCGCCTTGAACGTGTTCTTGCCGGAGCGGGCGGTGGTGATCACCGGCGTGCGGCCTTTGCCACCCGCATCGCCGAAGCGTCCACCTCGGCCACCGCCCTGCGGATCTCGACCACTATCTCCTTGGCCTTGACCAGGGTGGCCTGCGCCGGGCCGTGCTCGATGCCGATTTCGGCGTTGATCTGGAAGGCGATCTGGTTGACGTTGACACCGACCCGGGCGACCTGGAACCGCGCGGCATCCAGCGCCTGCACGGCCTGATCCAGTTGCTCGTCACGGGTCACCACGTCGGCGCCGCCGACGGTCAGGGCCTGGCGCTCCAGGTAGTCGGCCACGTTCAGGCCGGCTGCCTGCGCGAGCCGCTTGATCTGCGCTTCGCGCTCCTCGGTGCAGCGAAAGCCGAGCTTCTTCGTCTTGGGGTTGTCGTTGTCACGTCGGCGGCGCTTGGGACGGCGGACGCTGACGCGCTCAGCAGGGGCAGCAGCTCGGGCGGGCGTGGACGGCTCGACGGCGGGCGTCTTCTCCTGCTTCACCGCGCCCTCGCGGTGAAGCTCCGGTGCTGCCGCCCTCGGCAGCACCGGCTCGTCCACGCCCTCCTGGGCGGGGGCGTCCGCGTACGTGGGCCCGTAGGGGCCCCGTACGCACTCGCTTGCTCCGCTGTTGTCGTGGAGGTGGTCAACTCCGTTGCGGTCATGGGAGCTTACGGGCTTCCCGAGCAGGCTGTGCAGGGTTCGTCGGACGGCGTTCACGCGTGTCGTTCCTCGGTGGCGGCTGGCGATTCGGGCTGGCGAGCTTGTGGGTGGGCAGTGTCCGGGTGGTTGCCGGTTTGGCCATGCCGGAATTCGCAGGTATGGGCGGTGTACGTCAGGCGCGGCCTTCCCGGGACCGAACGCCACATGGGACTGGTGTCCGCGGTGCGAGTCGAGTCCGGCCGGGTGCAGTGACCGGGCGGCGGTGGCCTTCTGCCGAGTGCGGCGGTGGGTCGGCAGAAGTCGGTGTCCGGCTGACCCACCGGGCCGGTCAGCCGGACACCAGGGCCGGTCAGTCGGCCTCGGAGTGCGGAGGGTTCTGTTCGTCGGCTTGCTCTTCGCGGAGCTTTCGCATCAGCTCGGTGAGGCGGGTACTGCCGAGCGGAAGGCCGGCGTCGCGCACGGCCTGCTCGATGATCGCGCGAGTGAGGCGGCCCTCGGCGGCGACCGCCGCGCGGCCCACCTCCAGCAGCCGTTCCATCGGCGCGCCCGGCGGACGCCCGATCGGCTTGTTCTCCGCCCCGCCAGCGCCTCCGGCGGCCTCAGCCCGGGTGTCCGGGGCATTGGCCGGTCGGTCGTCGGCTTCTGCCGGTTCGGGATCGGGCAGCGCGTCGCGCCACTCGGCGGGCAGAAGTCCGGCGGTGGACAGGAGCGTCAGGAGCGCGTTCTCGTCGCTGCGGTCCTCCGCCCGTTCCGGCCGGAGCTCCGGTTCAGGGTCGGCAGAAGTCGCGGTGCGCGGAACGGCGTTCTGCTCAGCGGGAGCGCTCGCGGTGTCGTGGCCGTGGCGGGCGATCAGGATGTACAGGTGGACGGCGCCGCCGAGGGCGAGCGGGGCGAGGGTGGACAGGACGCCGACCACCGTGTTGGTCAGCCGCAGCCCGCTGCCGGTGGTGGGCAGTTGGTTGAGGCGGACGGCGTGCAGGGCATTGGCCCAGACGCTGGTCGCGGTCGCTCCGGCGAAGAGCGTCCAGGCGTAGGTGCGGGCGGGCCAGCGGGCCTCGCGCAGGACGAGCAGGGCTCGGACGCCGTAAGCGATGAAGCCGTCGATGATGATCGGGAACAGGTAGGTGAGCAGTCCGCGCACATGGGTCGCGGCGGCCATCTGCCGCAGGGCGTCGTAGGACAGGACGAAGCCGAGGACGCCGAGCAGACCGACGGCGAGCCGGTCCCAGATCGTGGCCCGAGCAGGCGGGGTGTGGGCAGGGGGTATCGCGATGGTGGTCAAGGGTGGTGCTCCAGGGGTGGCCTCGCCGTAGGCGGGCGTGGCGAAGCGGCGAGGCGGTGGTGGGGTGAAGTTCGGGGAGGCCGGCGCGCTGGCCGAGCGCACTGGGCGCCAGCGCCGGTCAGGCTGCGCGTAGCCTGCGGCGGTCGCTGCCGGTGAGGATGGCGCGTTCGCACATCTCGGCGAGGCGGGAGGCGGTGCGGTCGCCGAGGGCGTTCTTGACCTCGCCGGGCGCCAGGTTGGTGGTGAAGATCGTCGGGAGCAGGTGCTCGTAGCGGTGGTCGACCAGCCGCAGGGTGAGCTCCTCGGTCCACTCGGACGCCTTGGCGGCGCCGAGGTCGTCGAGGACCAGCAGCGGGCTGGCCATCAGATCGCGCATCTCCCGCTCGGTGTCCGTGCCCTGGCGGGGCCGCTGGGAGGCGTACAGCTCGGTGGCGGTGAGCTTGGTCCAGCGCAGACGCACACCGGCCTTCAGCAGGCTGCGGATCGCCCCGTACGCCTGGTGGGTCTTGCCCGAGCCGGTGGGTCCGGCAATCAGGAGCGAGGGCCCCTGGGCGATGCCCGGAGTGCCGCCGGGGCCGGGTCGGCAGGCCAGGGTGACCTGCTGGACCCAGGTGGTGACCTCCGGGTGGTCGGCAACGGCCAGGCGGTAGCGCGGCGGGATGCGGCGGTCGGCGAGCTCCAGCGCGGTGGAGGGCTGGTCGGCGTCGGGCAGCGGCCGGTCGGGGTCGATGCCCTTGGCGGCCAGCATCCGCTCCAGGCGCAGGACGGCGCCGGATGCCGGCTGCGGCTCGCGACGCTCGTCCGTGCGGCGGGGGCTGGGCAGGCTGGTCACAGGTCCCCCTCGTAGTAGTCGCGGGCGTCGGCCGGGTTGGCGAAGGGCCGGTACGGCGCGCGGGCAGCGCTCTGCCCGGCGCGGGTGGCCCCGGCGGGCTGGGCGTTGATCGCCTCGTGGACCATGCTCGGTAGCACGCTCGGGCTCATCGGCTTCGCCGCGTACAGCTGCAGCCCGGCGCGGATGTCGTCGTCGCCGGTGCCGCCGTCGAGCAGGTCCTTGATGACCTTGCCGAGGTGCCCGCGCACGTTGGCCGGTACCGGCTTCGGGCAGGTGGCGACGTACTCGGCCACCAGGTCGCCCGCGTTCACCGACGGCTTGCCGGTGGGCGCGGCGACCAGGACCGGGCCGTCCCGGTCGGGTGCTGCCGACGAGGGTGCCGGGGTGGGCGCGGCGTCGCCGCCCCCTTTAGGGGTAGATCCATGGTCCAAGGTCCATGGTCCAGGCACGACGTTCTCCGGAGTCCTCCGGAGGGACTCCGGAGAAGCCGTCTGACCTGCACTTTCGTTCGGAGCTGCCGCATTGGGCACCGGAAGGGCTGCTACGGGGGTGGGATCGGGGTCGGCGGAGAAGGGCCGTTGGGCGGGGACGGTCTCCGCGAGGGCCGTGAGCGGTTCCGGAAGGCTCCGGAAGTTCTCCGGAGCCGGGTGCGCGCAGCCCTGGCCCTTGGCCTTGCACTTGCCGCACCAGCCCGCGGGCTCGTGGACGGGGCAGGCGGGCAGGCGCGAGGGGGTGGGGTGGGAGATCTTCTGGTGCTCGTGCCACTTGGTGACGTGGAGGTACTGGCGGCCGTCGCAGCCGGTGTACCGGCAGATGAGGCCGGTCTCGGCGAGCTGACGTAGCTCGTCCTCGATGTCGAGCGGGGTGTGCTCGGGCCGCAGCGACCACAGGGCGCCGTTGAGGACGGCCGCGTTGTCGCGGTGGCGTCCCTCGTCGTCGGCCTGGGTGAGCAGGCAGACGAACGTGCGCTCGGCGGTCAGGGAGACCGAGGCGAGGTCCTCCGAGACGGGGTACTCGGGCTTGATGGTGCGGATGCGCGCCATGGCCTACCACCCCGCCTTCGGGGAGGAGGCGTGCGGAGTAGGTGCGCCGCACAGTGGCGACGCCGTACGCTGGAGCACGTTAGTCCTTCCTCGGTGCGCACATGGGCTGCAACCCTGCACCGTGGTCGATCGTCGTGGATGGGCGGTTTTGGGACCTTTCAGGCCCTCGGTGTTGATAGCACCGGGGGCCTTCGGCCTTTTCGGGGTGAGCGCAGCAACGCGCCGCGATGCGGTTTGGCTTGACATGCGCTTCACCGTGCATCACTATGGCATCCTGGCGGCCGTTATGCAAGTCGCCTCAGGATCAGATGCGAGGTGAATTGATGCCCGGGACGGACGAGCCCACGGACGACAGGACTGGCGGGCCGGAAGAGGAGCTGCCGGGAAGCGAGCCTGCAGGCCCGGAGGCCCCCGCTGGCATGAGCGAGGAGAACGCAGCCGAGCGCGTCCGAATGGAGCGCGAGCGCCGCGGCTGGAGCACCGGTGAGCTGGCCAAGCGCATGGCCGAGGCCGGCTATCCGATCAACCAGTCCTCGGTCTGGCGCATCGAGAGCGGCGAGCCGCGCCGACGGATCAACCTCGACGAGGCGATCGGTTTCGCCAAGGTCTTCGACCTGCCCCTTGAGGACCTCCTCGGCCCGCCGACCTCTCCCGAAGAGAAGATCATGCAGGAACTCGCCGACCACGTGGTCCAGGGCTACCGGCTGGCCGCGCAGGGCGCCGAGTTCACGACCAAGGCTTTGGCAGCCGCCGAGAAGTACTGCCAGGACTTCCCCCACAACCGCAAACGGCTGCGCGGGAAGATCGCGATCGGCCTCTCCTTCGAGTACCGCAGATACGCGCCCACGCCGCTGGTGCAGGAGTTCCTGCGGGGCGGCAAGATGCCGTCCGAGCCGGTCCACACCGACGAGTAGCCCGGGGTCAGTCACCCAGGCCACCGTCGACCGTTCGCCAGGACCGCTCGAGATCGTCTTTGGAAAACGGCCGGGCCGCTCCTACCGTGCTCACGAGCCCGACCAGCCATTTGGCGCGGCCGGGATCCAGAGCTAACGTCACACCCCACGCGGCCACCAACCGCGCAACGCCCATCCACGACGTCGACCACGGTGCAGGGTTGCAGCCCGCCAGCCACCGAGGAGAGAACCGCATGCTGCCCCAGCAACACCCAGCCGCAGGCTGCGGCTTCTGCCCGGCCACCACCGCGCGGTTCGTCGCGGACTCCGTCGCCACTGCCCCCAGCACCTCCCCCAGACCCATCTGACGGGTCTGTCCCCAGCTGCCGTCCGCAGCCCGCAGGCCACCTGCGCTGGACCCCGACGCAGCTTCTCCGCCGTACCGTCGCGAAGACCGCGGCCAGTCCGGCTCCCGCGATCTTGATGCTGACGTCCGGTCGCCGCCTTCTCGCTCCCAGTCGGGAGCCGCCCCCTCCCCCAACCGCCCATCCACGACGTCGCCATGCGGTAGCCCGGGTTGCAGCCCGCCGGCCACCGCAAGAGGAGCCGCATGCCCCAGCTCTCCCTCCGCCCCGCCCAGCCGGACGCCCGCTCTGCGGCCACCTACCTGAAGGCCATTCAGGCCACAGCGACGGCGGCTCGGTCAGCACTGGCCACCACCAGCTTCCCCAGTTCCAGCCGCGCGATCGACGGCTCGCTCACAGCGCTGCGTGAGCGGGAGTCCGCCGGTGGCAAGGACACGCGCAAGCGGGTCGACCCCTCGGTGGCGCTGGCGGTCTTCGCGCCCAGCGATGCAGTCGTGGGCCGCTTCCACACCGGCCGCCGAATCGACAACCGCCCTGAGTCGCTGCCCAACTGGCGGGTCTCCACCACCACCCCGGAGACTGCTGCCGCGATCTCCCAACTCCTCGGCGGCGCAACGGCCGACGACTGGGCCCAGGGGGTAGTGACCGGTTCGCCTGCGGTTCGTGTCGTCCTCGACGGCGCGGACTCCGTCACGACAGAGCTTCGGCTGTGGGGGCCGAAGGGACTCGTCCACCACTGTGACGGCGTCCTGTTCCTCTCGCCGACCGAGGTCCAGGGGACTCCGTGTGGCTGCCCCGAGTCCTCCGAGGAACGGGCGGCGCTGGCGAAGAAGCTGCGGGCTCCACAGCCTGCGACCACCGTGGTCTTCCGACTGGCGGGGCGCTACGACCTCGGACGGTTCGAGTTCAGTTCGCCCTCTCGGCTCCTCGCCGACGCAGCGGTCAAGACCCGCACCCAGCTCGCCGGTATCGCGGGGGAAGCGCTCTGTGAACTGGCACTTGAGCTCGTCACGGTCACGGTGGGCGGTGGCGTCGAGGTCTCGTACCGAAAGCCGACGCTGACGGTCCTAGGTCCTTGGAGTTAGGCCATGTCTCTCCGATCATCAGATCGTTGGCTTCGTATGGCTGGTGGCGGTGATCTGACGGATGCAGAATGGGCTCGACTGTAGCCGCTCCTGCTGGCGAGTAGCGGACGTTGTGGCAGGTGGCGGGATCACCGACAGGTGATCAACTTTGTCCTGTGCCGAGTTCGAACCGGGGCACCTGACCTGTCTGAACTCCCACACCGCCACCATCCTTGAGCCGTGCCCCTCCGGCATTCAGCCTCACCCGTGAGGTCAGGCCGAGCGGGGCCATCACCTCGAAGACCCAAGCTATGGACCACCCAACTACCGCTAGCATCCTGGCCGTTGTAGCGTCAAGCGCGATCGCACCCAAGCCGGCTTTTGCAGGATTTTACCGCACAGACATATGTGCAGGTCAGCAGGTTTTCTGAGGCCTATTCGGACCTGGCGGCACTCCCGAAGCACCTGACGGCAGAACCCATATCGTGCCGTTGACCTGCGGCAACGCCATCGGTCAACAGCCCTGCAGCACAACACTATTGATTAGCATAAAGCGCGGCTTCAAGCGTCTGGTGAGCGTACGCTCGCGGCTATCACGTGAAGCGCACGCATCCGATCGCAGGAGTAGAACGATGCCCAAGGGTCACAAGTGTCCGGTGTGCTCCACCCACACGCTGCAACGAATCAGCACGAACCGACTCCAGTGCTCGAAGTGCAAATCGATCTTCACCATGGATGTGATCGTCGGAAGCTGACGCTCACGGGCACTTCACCACCTCGAGTTCGCCCGCGCATAGCCCTGAAGCTATGTGCGGGCGAACTCGCAGCTCTGTGGGCTCAACGCCTCCCGTCGAGATGGCCGCTTGGTCGGAATCGGCCAGATCGGTCAAGCCATGCACCGCAGCGTCCATCCGGTCCGGGGAGTCCGCGCCGGCGACCCCCGCCACCCTCTGCACTTCCAGTTCCGGGGAGTGGCCAACGTGGTGGGCTCGGCCCCGGTCGTACAGCTGGGCAATCGACTCCGCGCGGAGTCTCTTGCCGACCTTCGCGTTGACCTCCAGAATCACAGAACACCGTTGACCACCTGCCGCAGCGTCCACTACCCACCGGCCGGAGCGGCTCCGGTCGAGCGCATGCCGCATCCGTCGGATCACCAGGCCCAGTTATACGAAGCCGACGATCCGATGATCGGAGAGGCATGGTCTGGTGGTCCAAATCGCAGAGGCGGCCCCGGACATCCCTCGTCCGGGGCCGCCTTCACATGCCGGTATCCATCACAGCACGCGCTTGCCGTCGCCGTCGTCAGCCGCCTCCCGACGCTTGGCGAACTCGACCTGCACCCGCTGGTGCACCGGCAGGCGGCCCCCGCGCTCCGGGGCCTTGAACACCGTGATCCGGTCCACGAACAGCTTGACGAACTTCCTGCGCTCGGCGAGGGGGGCACTCTCCCACCACGAACCCGGGCCGATGGGGTCGGCCGACGGGTCCTCGGGCAGCCACTCGGCGATGGGGATCACCGGTGTCGCCGCCTCCTCCAGTACGGCGATCCTCGCCTCGGCCGCCTCCAGGAGGTGCAGGAGCGCGGCCTCTTCCGTGACGAACCTCCGCCGGCCGATGTCTCCCCGGAAACCGCCCGCCTTGCGGTCGTCGTAGAGCTCCTCCAGTGCCCTCACCGCATCAGCGCGCTCCGCGACGAGCGTCGCGCGTTCCCGCGAACGCTCCGGCGACTCGGTGGCTACACCGAACCTGCGCGTCGCCTCGGCGAGAACCGCCAAGGCCTCGTGGTCGTGCTCGACCTCCCTCAGCAGCTCGAAGATGCTCCGCGCCACGTGGTCGTCCAGTGCCGCCTGGCTGACCGTGCACTCTCCGGCGTGCTGGCCGGGCAGCCTCTTGCGCCGACGGCAGCGGTACGAGCGCTTGACCACCTTGGCGCTGTCGGCGTGGGAGGTCTTCACGGATCCGCACTCGCAGTACAGGACCTCCATCGCGGACAGCAGCGACTCACCCCGTGAGAGCCCCTTCCCGCGGCCTCGTCCGTCAAGCCACTCCTGCAGTTCGTACCACTCCACGGGCGGGATGATCGCCTCGTAGATCTGGAGCGGGAGCATCGTCTCGGGGTCGCGGAGGATACGGTAACTCTCCACCGTGCTCGTCGGTTTGCCGTTCTCGCCGACCTTGTAGACGGGTACGGCGGCGAACCCGGCTATCCGGGGGTCCCTGAGGATGCGCTTGACGGTCTTGGTGTCCCACGCGCTGTTCTTCGTCTTCTTGCCGTAGGTCGCGCCGCGCGTGGGCACGACGACCTCGTTGTTCATGCTGTTGACGATCCCGCCCAGCGAACCGGGGTGGCGGCGCCGCTTGGGGTCGTACACCTGGTCCTTGTGCTTCTTGATCGTCGCCCAGATGTCGCGGATGACCCCCGGCTCGTTCTTCGTGTGTACGAGGGTCTGGATGACGATCGGCCGGCCGTCCGCCGTGAGCCGGGTCTCGGCCTTCAACTCGAAGCCGTACGGCGCCTTGCCGCCGATGTACCCGCCCAGTTCGAGCGCCGTGGCCTTGGCACCCCGGACGGCGACGCTCTTGTTCTTGCTCTCGTTGTGGGCCTGGTCCAGCCGCATGAACATGTGGATCAGGTCCACCAGGTTGCCCTTGCGGAACTCTCCCTCGGTGACGCTGACGATGGTCACGCCGAGGTTCAGCAGCTCGACGACGACCGGGATCGCGTCGAGCGGGTCGAGCCGCGAGAGGCGACTGACGTAGTAGACGACCAGCAGGTTGATCCGGCCCGCCCGGCAGTCCTGCAGCAGCTTCTCGAACTTCGGCCGCTCGACCCCGGTGAACGCCGAGATGCCGAGGTCCTCGTAGTACGTGACCGACTTGGCGCCACGACGCCTGGCCTCCGCCGTACCCAGTTCGCGCTGGGTCGTGGTGGAGGCTTCGCTGGCGTTCTCACGCGCGTCGGACTGACGCGCGTAGACGGCGGCATGGACGTCCATGCCGGTGATCGCTGGTGGTGCGGACATGAACACGGATGGTACTACTCCCCTAACTGACATAACCCAAGGGCACCCCGTGGCACCCGCACCGCGGCTTCGAGACGGTCACCTACCTGATCGACGGCGAGTTCATCCACAAGGACTCCCACGGCGGAGGCGGCCACCTCGGCGGCGGTGACACCCAGTGGATGACGGCAGGCTCCGGCATCCTGCACATCGAGACCCCGCCCGAGTCGCTGGTGCTGTCCGGCGGCCTGTTCCACGGCATCCAGCTCTGGGTGAACCTCCCGGCGTCCGACAAGATGACCGCACCCCGGTACCAGGACATCCACGGCGGCCACGTCAAGCTGCTCTCCACCCCGGACGGCGGCGCGATCCTCCGCCTGATAGCCGGCGAGCTGGACGGCCACCGGGGCCCGGGCTCCACCCATACCCCGATCACCCTGCTGCACGCCACCGTCACCCCGGGCGCGCAGGTCACCATCCCGTGGCGGCAGGACTTCAACGCGCTCGCCTACGTGCTCAACGGCGACGGCAAGGTCGGCGCCGAGGGCCGGCCGATCCGCACCGGCCAGGCGGCAGTGTTCGGAGACGGTGAGACCCTCACCATCTCCGCCGACGCCGTGCAGGACTCCCGGCACCCCAACCTGGACGTGATCATCCTGGGCGGGCAGCCGATCCGCGAGCCGGTCGCCTGGTACGGGCCGTTCGTGATGAACAGCCACCGCGAGCTGGAGCAGGCGATGCGGGACTTCCAGTCCGGTTCGTTCGGTCACCCGACCGACTGACCCGGCCGCTGACCCGGCGCGGCCGCAGGGCCGTACGGCGCGACCCGGCCCAGCCCCGGCCGGCCCCGCACGTCGGGGACGGCCGGGGCGGGCCTGCGCCGACGCACGACGACGCCGCGGTCCCGTACCCGCTGCCGGCTCCGGCTAGAGCAGCGCGTAGAGGGCCGCGGCGTCGTCGTGCGTCTTGCCGCGCGGCCAGCGCTCGCAGGACTCGTCCGTCCGCTCCACCGCGCGGACCTGGGCGATCAGCTCGGCCGGGCCCGACTCGGCCAGCAGCCGCAGCGCGTCGCCCCAGCTCCCCAGGCCGAAACGCTCGGTGAACCGCGAGGCACCGTCGCTCAGGGCGGCCACCGCGCGCAGCGCAGCCAGCGGGACGAACCCGGTCTCGGCGTGCGCGGCCGCCTTCGGACTCGCGGCCGCGATCCACGGGCCGCGGCCCGAGTTCCGGACGGCCCGCACCGCCCGCACGTACTCCAGGTGGAGCGCGGCGCGCTCGGCCGACCCGGGCACCGTCGACCAGACCTGCCGGCGCAGCTCCTCGCCGCCGGGGAAGCGCTGGTTGTCCCCGATCACCCGCGGCGGGCCGTCCTTCGGCTCCAGCACCAGCAGCGAGTCCCCGAGCACCAGGTACTCCAGCGCGCTGCCGTGTCTCCGGGCCGCGACCACCATCGCGGCGGGCGTGTTGGGGTGGGCGAGGTCGCACCGGCCGCCGTGCAGCGCGGCCGTCTCCGCGATGGCGTCGGACAGGCACTCGGCGATCGAGCGGTCCGCCCGGTCGGTGAGCCTGGCCAGCAGGTGCACCCCGAGTCTGCGGACGTACCAGGCGGTGCCGTGGCGGCACCCGGACTCCAGACCGGTCGGCGAGCTCGAACCGTCGAGCAGCACCAGCGCCTCCGACGTGGCGGCCGCGAAGTCCTCGCTCTCGCGGTCCGGCCGCCGTGCTTCCCCTGCCAGCTGTACCTGCATCCCGACAGTGTGGCGTCCGACCGGGGCGTGCGCCCAGACCCCTGCGCTTGCCACGGCGCGCCGCCCGGTGGCCGTGGGGGTAATTCGGCCATACCGTCGGATAACGAGTGGACAATTCGGCCGATCAGGGCCGGTCCGGTTTGGGATCTCCTTCGAGGGATGCCGCCTCCGGCGCCGACGACGGCACGGCCGAGGGCGCGGGGCGAAGGTTGGGAGCGACGGATGTTCTGGGAGTTCATCGTGCTGGTGGCCGCCTCGATCGGCTTTCCGACCGCCGCACTGCTGTTTCTGATCGGCGGGCCGCGATTCCCGGACGAGAAGCGCGACGCCCGGTAGGCCGCACGGGGCGGCCGGCAGGCCCCGCCACCGGACGCCGGAGCCCCTGGCCCCGGCGTCCGTGGCGTCACCGCTCGGGCGTCGACCAGGCCGGGTCGCGGCCGAGCAGGACGAGCGCCCGGGCGAACGGCCCGGCGGCGGTGTCCGGCGACCCGACCACGTCGAAGGCCCGGCCGGGCCCCCGGTTCGCCGGAGCCGCCGGGACGGCCTCGGCCACCGCCAGCAGCGCCCCCACGAGTGGCGGTTCGGCCTCCACCTCGGTCACGATCCCGGACGCGGTGGAGGGCCCCAGGGCCGCCGCCACGTCCCAGGCGTGCACCAGCGTGTCCAGCAGGTGGAAGCCGACGGCCAGGTCCAGCGGGAGCGGGCCGCCGTCGCGGATCTCCGGCAGCCAGAGCACGGACCCGCCCGGAGCGGCGGACGCCCCGGTGAACGCCGCCGTCAGCTGCGCCGCCGACCGCCGGAAGGCACCTGCCGGGTCGCCGTCGACCGGGACGTCCCGCCAGAGCGCCAGGTCGGGCCCGGCGCCGCGGGCGGCGGCGGCGAAGCCCCGGTGCTGGCCGACCACGTGGTCCAGCAGCCGGCGGAGCGACCAGCCGGTGCAGGGCGTCGGGAGCACCAGTTGCTCCGGCTGGACGGTGTCGACCAGGTCGGCCGCCAACTCCATTGAGCGGGTGTGCAGTTCGAGCAGACTCATGCCGCTCCCCGCTGGTGTCCGGCCCCGGAGGCACGGCCTGCGTCGGAGGCGCTGGCGACGTCGGGGGCGCCGCCGGTCTGCGACCCGTGCCCGGCCGTCAGGAAGCCCACCACGTTGTCGATCACGGCGGGCTCGGTGAGGATCCGGCGGTGGCCGAGCCCCCGGGTGACCAGCAGTTCCAGCCGGTCCCCGTAGGCGGCCGCCAGCCGGCGGGCGTGCCCGAACGGCACCACGTCGTCGTCCTCGTCGTGCGCCACCAGGATCGGCAGGCCGATCTCCTCGGGGTTCCGGGCGGCGTCGAAGTGGGCCGCGACGTCCGTCACCCCGGGGAACATCGCACCGCTCTCCACCCGGCGCCCCACCTCCGCTTCCACGGTGGCGTTCAGGCCGAGCCGGGCGCAGAACGCGGCAGGCAGGTAGGAGACCTCGGCGACCCCCGCGACGGCGACCAGCCGGCCGGCCCGCAGGCCGCTGCGCAGCGCCAGGAAGGCCGCGTTGACGCCCAGCGAGTGCGCGACCACCGCCTCGAAGTCGCCGTACCGCTCCTGGAGCCGGAGCGCGATGTCGCGGTAGCCCGGCACGGTGGTCGTGCGACCGCCGGAGTCGCCGTGCCCGGGGGCGTCGAAGGCGATCGGGGTGAGGCCGAGCGCGTTCAGCCGGGGGACGAAGTCGGCGAACCGGGAGGCACGGGACTGCCAGCCGTGCAGCAGCAGGACCGGCCGGGCACCGTCGCCCCAGCGGTGGACGACGACGCGCTCGCCGCCGACGGTGAGCGTCTCGGTGACGGCCCGGTCGTGCACCTCGCGTTCGCGGGTGCGGACCCGGCCGCGCCGGACGGGGTGGCGGTACAGCTCGAACGCGGCCCGGCCGGCGAGCCGCGGCGCGGCCTTCGAGGCGGCGTTCAGGGTGGTACGGATCAGTGCGACGGCCGGGTCCACGAGGGTCTCCCTGTCGATGCCGAGGGGCAGGAGCCGAACTTGCCAAGATATTAGCACGACCGTTCGTGCTTTTTCTTGGGATCCCGGCGGCTCGACCCCGCTACCCTGGCGGCACGGGAACCGGACGAGAACTGAGGTGAACGGTGGCCGGATCGACCACGGACGGACGGGTCCTGCGCGGGGAGGAGACCCGGCGGGCGGTGCTGCGGCGCGCCGTCGAGATCGCCTCCGTCGAGGGACTGGACTCGCTGTCGATCGGTCGGCTCGCCACCGATCTCGGCCTCAGCAAGAGCGGGGTGTTCGCCGGCTTCGGCTCCAAGGAGGAGCTCCAGCTGGCCACGATCCGCGCCGCCCGGCGGATCTTCGCGGACGCGGTGCTCGAACCGGTCGTCCGGGACGCCCCCGGCCTCGGCAAGGTCCGGCGGCTCTGCGACTCCTGGCTGGCCTACTCACGGACCCGGGTCTTCCCCGGCGGCTGCTTCTTCTACGAGGTCACCGCCGAGTTCGACGCCCGCCCCGGACCGCTGCGCGACGCCATCGCCGCCAGCTGGCACGAGTGGCGCGCGACCGTCCTCGGCCTGGTGGCGGAGGCCCGGACCACCGGCGAACTCCGCGCCGGGGCCGACCCGGAGGACATCACCTTCACCCTGATCGCCCTGATGGAGAGCGCCAACTCGCAGGCGCTGCTCTTCGACGACGGCACCCCGTACGACCGGGCCGGACGCGCCGTCCTGCACCGGCTGCGGGCCGACGCCACCGACCCGGACGCACCCGCCCTGGCCTGACGCCTCCGGCCCGGCCCGGCGCCGGCGCCCCGCACCCGCCGGGCCGCGACCCGCCCGACCGAACGAACGACCGGCAGCCCGGCAGCCCGACGATCCGTCAGGCGCCGTCCAACACCCGCTCCAGCACGGCCGCCTGGGCGAGCAGTCGCTCGTCCGCCCACGCCTCGCCGATCACCTGGAGCCCCAGCGGCAGGCCCTCCGCCGTCACCCCGGCGGGCAGGCTGAGCGCGGGCAGGCCGGCGTAGCTCCACGGCAGCGACATCACCGCGTCGCCCGTGCTGTCCAGGCCCGACGGGGCCGGACCGGTCGCCGAGGGAGCGATCAGCAGGTCCACCCCGGCCCGGCGCCGCTGCTCGGTGAGCCGGTCGCGGAAGCGCTCCCGGGCCTGCAGCGCCGCCTCCCGGTCGCCGGGATCGACCGTCCGGCCGTGCCGGATGCCCGCCGCGGTCTCGGGGCGGTAGAGGCCCCCGAACCGGGTGAACCAGTCGGCGTGGCTCGCGGCCAGTTCGAACCGGTTGATGACCTGCAACTGCCGGACGAGCTCGTCGAAGTCGGGCAGCAGGTCGAGCCGGCGGACCGTCAGTCCCCGGGCGCTCAAACGGTCCAGTTGCTCCCGGAACGCCTTCAGCGCCTCCGGGCGGGCCCGTTCCAGGTAGCGCCCGACCGGGACGCCGAGGACGGGCCCGTCGTCGGCCGTCCGGCCCGGGCCGTCCCGGCCCTCGAAGCCTCCCGGTCCGGCCGGGTCGCCCGGGTCGCGCCGGCCGGCCCAGTCGTCGCAGAGCAGTGGCGCGGCCAGCGCGACACCCGCCAGATCGGCGGTGAACAGGCCCAGGGTGTCGAAGCTCGGCGCGTTCGGGATCACCCCGTCGATCGGGATCCGCCCGTACGTCGGCCGGAAGCCCACCACCCCGCAGTAGGCGGCCGGCCTGATCACCGAACCGACCGTCTGGGTGCCGATCGCCAGCGGCACCAGCCCCGCCGCGACCGCCGCCGCCGACCCGCTGCTGGACCCTCCCGGGGTGTGCCCGGGGTGGTGCGGATTGCGGGTCGGTCCGGGCGCACTGGCCGCGAACTCGGCGGTGACCGTCTTGCCCGCCACCAGCGCGCCCGCCGCCCGCAGCCGGTCCACCACGGTGGCCTGCGGACCGGCCAGCACGCCCGGCGGCAGCGCGGACCCCGCGTGGGTGGGCAGGCCGTCCACGTGCACGATGTCCTTGACCCCGACGGCCACCCCGTACAGCGGCGGCGCGGCCGCCCGGTCCGGGTACCGGGCGGCGAGCGCGCGGGCCTCGGCGTGCAGCCGGTCCGGGCGGCCGGGTTCGGACACGAAGGCGTGGATCAGGGGGTCGACCTGCTCGATCCGGGCGACCAGCCGGTCGACGTGGACGGCCAGGGTGGGCACTCCGGCCCGCAGTGCGGCGGCCTCGCGGGTCAGCGACCGCGGCCGGACCAGGGACTCCTCCATGCCGACCACGGTAGCCCCGGCCCGCGCCGGCCGGACCACCCGTGCCGGGGCAGGACCGTCACCCGCCCGCCGACCAGGGCGTTCGCCGCCGTCCACGGGGCGGTCGCTACGGGTGTTCGGACCCCAGGTAGGGCGCCTCGCGCAGGAAGTAGGCGCCACAGGTGTGGCAGCAGAGCTCGGGGGTGTGCCCCCAGTCCACCGCCTCCCGGGCGGCTGCTCCCGCGTCCAGCTCGCGGCCGCACATCGCCACGCTGTCGGTCCCGCGGACCATGTGCCAGAGCCGCACCCCGCCGGACTCGCCGCCGTCGCCGTACTCGGCACGCATCTGGTGCATCATGCCCCCATCGTCCGGCGGCTCCGCGGCCCCGGCAACCGGGGGGCGAGAGGGTCAGACCAGGCCGCCGTACAGCCGCAACCGGGCGATCCCGCCGTCCGGGAAGACGTCCAGCCGGACATGGGTGGCCGGGCGCGGCGCGTCGAGCACCAGCCGGTGGACGGCGTCGGGCTGCAGCCGGGTGCGCGGCACCAGTTCGAACCACTCCTCCGGGTCGGCCGCGCGGTCGTCCCGCCCGTACAGCGCGGCCCAGCCGGCCGCGTTGCCGACGTAGTAGCCGGTGTCGATCTCCACCGCCCGGACGGCCCCCCGGCCCGCGAGCCGCAGCCGCACCCAGTCGTGGCCGTCGTCGCGGCGTCGCCGGTTCTCCCAACCGTCGCCCATCGCGCGGGACTTGCCGGGCAGGGCCAGGCTCACCGGGGCGGAGAAGAAGCGGTCCGAGGCGTCCTCGACGGCGCCGCCGTTCTCGATCGCGGCCAGGTCGAAGGTGCCGAGCGCGGACAGCCAGGTCCGGTCGGGGCGGGCCTCGCCGTGCACCCGGAACCGGGCGATGCCGCCGTCCGGGTACTGGCTCAGCCGCAGGTGGGTGAAGCGGCGGCGGTCCGCGACCGCGAAGCCGTTGGCGGCGTGGCCGCGCACCGGCGAGCGGGGGACCAGCGGGTGCCAGGCGGTGGCCGGGTCCAGCAGCTCCTCCGGGCCCGGGGTGCCGGGGAGTTCGGCGCCCTCGACGCCGATCTGCCGCGGGTGGTTGCCGCGGAAGTGCGCGGTGTCCACGACGACGCCGTGCACGACGCCCGGGACGCCCAGCCGGATCAGCGCCCAGTCGCGGTCCTCGTCGGTCGGGTGCGGACGGGCGGCGCCGGTGCCGCGCCGCCGGCGGGTCTCCCAACCGTCCATGATCTGGCCCTTGTTGCCGAAGGTGTGCGGGCGGAACTCGGCCGGCCCGGGCAGCAGCAGGTTCTCCCGTTCGGCGAACAGCTCGTCGTTGGCGGCGATCACCGCGCCGCCGAGCCGGCGGTCGGCGAGGTCGGTCAGCCCGGTGAACCCGAACTCGGCGGAGCGGTAGTCGGCGTAGGGATTGCCGCCCGCGTACGGCGGGGCGGCCGCGTCGGAGAGGGCATCGGAGGAGGCACCGGCTCCGGCGTCGGAAAGGGCATCGGAGGAGGCACCGGCTCCGGCGTCGGAGAAGGCCGGGGCGGAGGCGCCAGGGGCAGCGGCGGGATCGTGCGCGTCGGCGGTCATGAACCCACCTTCGCCCCGCCCGACTGGTCAGGTCCATCACAAAGAACTGAGCAAACCGTTCACTCCACCTGAACGGTCGCCGCCACCGCCGCCAGCTCCGCCAGCACCCGCCTGAGCGGTGGCGTCCGCTCCGTCCCGGCCCGGACGACGGCGACCACCCGGCGGGCCGGCAGGTCCGCCGGAAGCGCCCGGACCACCGCCCCGCCACCGCGCCCCGCCGACGCCAGCCGGGGTACCAGCGCCACCCCGAGCCCGGCCGCCACCATGGCCAGGATCGCCGTCCAGTCCGCGGCGGTGTGCGCCCGCTCCGGCGCGAACCCCGCCTCCGCGCAGGCCGCACGGGTGATCTCCCGCCACGGCCCGGCGGCGCCGTAGATCCACGGCTCCTCCGCCAGGTCGGCCAGCCTCAGTCCGGGGACCCCGGCCAGCGGGTGCCCGGGCGGCAGCGCCACGTCCAGCGGATCCTCCAGCAGCACCGTCCCGACGAACCGCGGGTCGACGCCGCCCGGCCCGACGGCCAGCGAGAGCGCCAGGTCGACGTCCCCCGCCGCCAGCAACCGGACCGCCTCGGCGGCCTCCGCCTCCACCACCCGCACCGTCAGCCCCGGTGCGGCGTCCCGCAGTCGGACGACCGCCGGGACGAGCAGCCCGCCGATCGCGGTCGCGAACGCGCCCACCCGCACCTCGCCCGCCTCGCCGTGCAGATAGCCCGCCAGTTCGGCCTCGGCCCGCTCCAACTGGCCGAAGATCAGGTCGGCGTGGCGCAGCACCAGCCGCGCCGCCGGGGTGAGCCGGACCCGCCGGCCGTACGGCTCCAGCATCGGGGCGCCCACCTGCCGGGCCAGCGCCGACACCTGCTGCGACACCGCCGACGGCGACAGGCGCAGGCGCTCGGCCGCCGCCGTCACCGTCCCGCACTCGTCGACCGCCCGCAGCACCCTCAGCCGCCGGAGATCCCACTCGCCCACACCCATCGCGCCAGGGTAGGGCGCATGACGACCGCATTCGGTCACCCCGACCGAAACCCTTCGCCCACCCGTCGATAGGGTGCCGCTCCTGCGACGTTCCGATCATCGGAATCAGGCGTCAAATCGCCCGCACTCGTACAGAATTCGCCCGAACCTGGAGCAAAGACCGTGCGCTCATCCCGCCTTCTGGCCGCGTCCACGCTGCTCGCACTGTCCCTCGGCACGACGGTCGGCGCGGCCACCGCCGGTGCCGCCGCCGTCTCGCCGTCCCCGACGACCGGCACGAGCGCCTCGCCGACGGCCTCGCCGACGGCCTCCCCCACGGCCCCCACGGCCTCCCCGACCGGGTCCGGCACGCCGAGCACCTCCGCGTCGCCGACCGGCGCCGGCACTCCGTCGGCCACCACGTCCCCGAGCACCACCCGGAGCCCCGGCTCCTCCGCCACCCCGTCGGCGACGCCCACCGGCCGCCCGACCGCGCCGCTCCCGACGCCGAGCATCCCGTGCCCCGGCGGCTACCAGCTGGTCGACCTCAAGGTCACCGGCACCGGCCTGGCCGGCACCACGCTCACCAAGGGGGGCGCGGCCCAGGAGATGACGGCGACCGTCGAGAACACCGGGTCGGTCGACCTGCAGAAGTTCTCCACCTACCTGTTCGTCACCGACATCGGGCAGGAGCCGGTGCTCAACCCCCTGACCTGGGGCAAGGAGGCGTTCACCGGCCAGGTGAAGCTCCCCGGCGGTGACTGGAAGCCGCTGGAGCTGGCCGGGTCCACCCCGCTCGACCTCGGCACCCACAAGCTCGCCAAGGGCCAGAAGCTGACCCTCCAGGTCCGCATCGCCGCCACCGCCCAGGCCCCCGTCGCCAAGTACCACGCCGAACTCGGCGGCTGGTCCGAGTACCTCCCCGCCAAGGACGTGCCCGGCAGCCCGGTCGGCAACGGGTGCGTCACCTTCTCCGGCGTCCACAAGCCCGCCGACCACTTCACGGTGGCCGACGCCCCGGGCGCCCCGTCGGCCACCGCGACCGGGGCCGCCGCCTCCCCCAAGGCCTCCACCCCGGCCGGTCCGCACCTGGCCGAGACCGGCTCCAGCTCCAACACGCTGCCGATCGCCGCCGGTGGCGCCGCGGTGCTCGCCGCGGGGGCCGGGACGCTGTTCGTGCTGCGCCGCCGCAAGGCCGGCGCGCACGCCTGACGACCGGGACGACCGGAGCGACCGGGACGGGTACTCCAGGGAACTCGGTGAAGGGTGCGCACGGGCCGTGCGCACCCTTCCCGCGTCCCACCGTCGGCCCCTCACGGCGGCACCGTCCCGAGCGGCACCGTCCCGAGCGGCGCCGTTCTGGGCGGCACGTCCCGAGCGCACCCGCGGTGCCGGCCGAGCCTGCTCAGGACGCGGCGCGCAGCAGGGCGTCGTCCTGCCACTTGAGGATCTTGTCGAAGCTCACGATGGCCCCCCGGAGCGGATGGTTGCGGAGCCGGACGTGATCGGTGAGCGCGTGGATCAGGAAGAGGCCGCGGCCCGACTCCGCGGTGAGCTCGGGCAGCATGTCGAGGTCGACCGGCCGGAGCGTCGGCATCGGGTCGGCGTCCGGGCACCCGCCCGGCAGGACGTGGGTGTCGTACGGGCGGCCGTCGCGGCGCGGGCGGTGCGCCGTGAGCAGCGGACCGGGGACGGTGGCGCGCCCGCGCCGGCTGCGGCGGCGCGGTGCCGGCCGGGCCGGCGGGGCCTGGACCGGGGACGGGCGGCGCGACGCGTGGCCGCCGGGGGCGGGGGCGGGCAGGCCGGGCCCCGAGTCCGTCACCTCGATCCGCAGCAGGTCGCCGCTGATCGAGGCGGTGACCTGGTAGCCCTCGTCGGGCCCGTCGCCGGTCCCGTGCTCGACGGCGTTGGCGCAGGCCTCGCTGAGGGCGACACCGAGGTCGTGGGCGATCTGCGGGTCGACGCCCGCGGTCGCCATCGCACCGAGCAGTATGCGGCGGGCCAGCGGCACGCTGGCCGGGTCGCGCTTGAGGTGCAGAGTCCACCAGATGTCCACGGGAGGTCCCTCCTGGCTGCGGCTCCACATATAACCGAGGTATCTCCGGGGGATGCCGGGGTGAACCGTGCCGGAGGTCCGCTACCGCCCGTTCGGCGGATGGACTGGGGCCCGGCTCTGTGCCGAGCGGCGCACGTCCGGGCCCGTGCGCCGGGGCCGAACGGGGCATTCGTAGGGATTTCCCACCCTGCCGATCCGGCAGCGGTAGGCGATGAGATGATGGCCCGGCCATGACTGCCCCAGCCGCCGCCCCCCACCCGGGCGCCCCCGTACCGGACGCTCCGGTGGGGGTCGCCGCCTGGGACCTGCGGCTTGCCCGGGCGGTCCCGTTCGCCCTGGTGTGCACGCTGATCGCGGCCGCCGGGCACGCCCTGGCGGGCGGCGGGAACGTGGCTCCGGCCGCCCTCGCGACCGGCTTCACGGCCGTCCTGGTGGCGGCCGTCGCGTTCGGCGGGCGGGAGCGCTCGCTCACCGCGATCGCCGGTGCGCTCGGCGCGGCGCAGTTCGGACTGCACGTCCTCTTCCACACCCTCGGCGGCCACGCGGGCGCCGGTGCCGGGTCCGGCTCGCACCACGGTGGCGCGGCGGGCTCCGGCCCGCTGACCCTGCCGCAGGTGGCCGGCCGGTTGATCTGCAACGAGGCCCGGCCCGGCACGCTGATCGGGCTGCCCGGCAGTCCGACCGCCGAGCAGCTGGTCGCCGGTGCCGGTCTGGACCCGCAGGAGTACGCGACCGCACCGTGGTGGCAGAGCGGCGTGCTCGGGATGACGCCGTCGATGTTCGCGGGCCACCTGGCCGCCGCCCTGGTGGCCGGCTGGTGGCTCCGGCGCGGCGAGGCGGCCCTCTGGCGGCTGGTGCGGATCACGGCCGCCGCGGCCCGGGAGCACTGGGCGACACCGCTGCGGACGGCCTTCGTCCTGGCCTCGGTCCTGCTGCGCGGCCTGCTCGGCACGCCCGGCGGCCCGGTCCGCCGGTCCGGCGGCCGTGACGGGGACGACCGCGTGCCGGCCGGTGCCGCGCTGCGGCACAGCGTGGTGCGGCGCGGTCCGCCGCTCGGGGCGCTCGCGTACTGACCCGCCGTCCCCGGTGCCTCCCCCAGCGGTACCGGATCCGGGTGTACGCGGCAGTCGAGCCGTACCCGCCCGCTCGTGCGGTCCTGCGGCCCCTCCCCCCACTCCTCCCCACGCCGCGCGGCCCCGCCGTGGCACGGAAGCCCCGTGCCCGGGAGCGGGCCTGCCCGCCGAGCCTCCGATCGGAGACCACGAACACCATGCGTTCCCTTCCCTCCCGCCGTATCGCCGCCGTCGCCCTCACCGCCGCCACCTCCGTGGTGGTCCTGGCCGGCCCCGCCTTCGCCCACGTGACCGTGAACCCCGGCAGCGCCGAGCAGGGCGGTTACACCGCGGTCGACTTCCGGGTGCCGAACGAGAACGACGCGGCCGGCACGGTGAAGCTGGAGATCAACCTCCCGCTGGACCACCCGCTGGCCTCCGTCCGGACCCAGCCGCTGCCCGGCTGGACCACCGCCGTCGAGAAGGCCAAGCTCGACAAGCCGATCAAGGTGCACGGCAACGACGTCAACGAGGCCGTCTCCAAGATCACCTGGACCGCCGACGCCGGTGTGAAGATCGCCCCCGGCCAGTTCCAGGAGTTCCGCGTCTCGCTCGGCCCGCTGCCGACCGACGCCGACAAGCTGGTCTTCAAGGCGCTGCAGAGCTACGAGAACGGCGACATCGTCCGCTGGATCGACGAGGCCAAGGACGGCCAGCCGGAGCCGGCCAAGCCCGCGCCGGTGCTGAAGCTCACCAAGGCCGCCTCCGCCGACAGCCACGGCGTGACCGCCACCGCCTCCCCGACGGCCGCCGCCGACGGCCACGGGCACGGCGAGTCCGGCGCCAAGGACGAGGCCGCCGCCGGCTCCGGGTCGAGCGACTCCACCGCCCGGGTGCTGGGCGTCGTCGGCATCGTGGTCGGCGTGATCGGCACCGCGTTCGGCATCCTCGGCCTGCGCCGCAAGAGCAGCGGCCCGGCCTCCTGACCCCAGCACCGGCGGGGCCGTGCCCGCCGCAGGCCGTACCCGTGACCCGCGTCCCGGGTACGGCCCCGCCGGTGATCCACCGCGCACGATCGGACCCTCCCATGCCTCGTACCCACCGCACCGCCCGTCCCGCCCGCACCGCCCGTCCCGCCCGCACCGCCCGGATGGCCGGCGCCGTCGCCGTCGCGCTGGCCGCCGCACTCACGCTGACCGCCTGCGGATCCGACGGCGGTTCCCCCGGCCCCGCCAAGGTCAACAAGCTGAAGGCCGACTCGCCCTACCAGGGCACCGTGCTCGGCAAGAACTTCGAGAAGCCGGACCTCCAGCTGACCGACACCGCCGGCCAGCCGTACGACCTGCGCAAGCAGACCAGCGGCAAGGCCACCCTGCTGTTCTTCGGCTACACCAGCTGTCCGGACGTCTGCCCGACCACCATGGGCGACATCGGTGTGGCGATGAAGGCGCTCGGCGCCGAGGAGCGGCAGAAGGTCAACGTCGTCTTCGTCTCCACCGACCCGCAGCGCGACACCCCGCAGGTGCTGCGCACCTGGCTCGACTCGATGGGCAGCGACTTCATAGGCCTCACCGGCGACCTCGCCAAGGTGAAGACGGCCGCCAGGGCGCTCGGCATCATGATCGAGGACCCGGTGGTCAACGGCGACGGCACCGTCACCTCCACCCACGGCGCCCAGGTGCTGGCCTTCCTGCCCTCCGACGACAAGGCGCACGTCCTCTACCTCAGCGGCACGGAGGAGAAGGTCTTCGAGCACGACCTGCCGCTGCTCGCCAGGGGGGTCGCCGCATGAAGGGCTCCGACCGGCCCGCCGTCCGCCGCGCCACCGGGACCCGCACCGCCGTCGGCTTCCGCCGGACGGCGCTCGCCGGGGCGGTGCTGGCGACGGCACTGGGCGGCGGCGCCTTCCTGGTCGCCTGCGGGACGGGCGACCGGGGCGACGACGGCGGCGCGGTGTCCGGCGGACCGGCCCGGCTGAGCGTCGCCGACTCCTACATCCCGCTGCCGCCGGCCGGCGGGATGGCGGCGGGCTACCTGACGGTGCGCAACGACGGCGGCGAGCAGGACGAGCTGGTCAAGGTCTCCAGCCCCGGCGCCGGCTCGGTCACCATGCACCGCTCCACCGCCACCACCATGGAACAGGTCGAGAAGCTGCCCGTCCCGGCGCACGGCGCGCTGCAGCTAGCCCGGGGCGGCACCCACCTGATGATCACGGACTGGCAGAAGTCACCCGCCCTGGGCGACGAGCTCGAAATCGACCTGACCTTCTCCCGGACGGGCACCATCTCGGTCAAGGTGCCGGTCAAGGAACTCACCTACCGCCCCGGCCAGCAGTAAGGGATCCACGAGATGCTGAAGGCCGTGCTGCCACCGCTCCTCGGACGCCGGATCGCCGGACTGCTCGGCGTACTCGGCGCGGTGCTCGCGCTGATGCTCGCCGGCGCCGGACCGGCCGCCGCGCACGCCACCCTCCAGACCACCGACCCGGTGCAGAACGCGGTGCTCCCCACCGCGCCGCAGGCCGTCACGCTGACCTTCAGCGAAGCCGTCTCGCTCTCCGGGGACTCGGTGCGGGTGCTCGACCCCGCCGGCAGGACCGTCGACGCGGGCGGCCCCGTCCACGCGGACGGCAAGGACAACACCGCCCGGGTCGGGCTGAACGGCGGGCTGGCGAACGGCACCTACACGGTCGCCTGGCGGGCCGTCTCGGAGGACTCGCACCCGATCGGCGGGGCGTTCACCTTCTCCATCGGCGCCCCCTCCGCCACCACCGTCTCCACCGCCGCGCTGCAGAGCGCCGAGGCGGACGACGTGGTCGCCGCGCTCTACGGCACCGGCCGTACCGTCGCGTACGGGGCGTTCGCGCTGCTCGTCGGCGCCGCCGGGTTCGTGCTGGCCTGCTGGCCCGCCGGTGTGGCCCGGCGCCCGGTCCAGCGGCTGCTGATGACCGGCTGGGTGGCCCTGCTGGTCTCCACCGTCGCGGTGCTGATGCTGCGCGGCCCGTACGAGCGGGGCTCGGGGCTCGCGAAGGCCTTCGACCTGTCCCTGATCCGCGCCACGCTGGACGAGCGGATCGGCACCGCGCTGGCGGCCCGGTTGCTGCTGCTCGCGGCGAGCGGGGTCTTCCTGTCGCTGCTGGTCGGCCACCTCGGCCAGCCGGCCGCGCGCCCGGCGGGCGCCGGGACGGCGCAACCGGCGGAGCCGACGGACGGCGGGCCCGCCGGGTCGGACGAGGACCTGGAGGAGGCCGAGCTGCGGGAGCTGGAGCAGCGGATCGCCGAACGACCGCAGCGCGAGGCCCGGTTGGGCCTCGGCGTGGCCGGACTGGTGCTCGCGGTCGCCCTCTCGGCGACCTGGGTCGGCGCCGACCACGCCTCGGTGGGCATCCAGGTCTGGCTGGCGCTGCCGCTCGGCATGCTGCACCTGATCGCCATGGCGCTGTGGCTCGGCGGCCTGGCCGCGATGCTGGTCGGCCTGCGCGAGGGAATCGGCGCGGACGTCGCCGACCGGTTCTCGAAGATCGCGCTCGGCTCGGTCGTCGTGCTCGCCGGCACCGGGGTCTACCAGTCCTGGCGGGGCCTCGGCACCTGGGGCGCGCTGACCGGTACCGAGTACGGGCGGCTGCTGCTGGTGAAGAGCGGCTTCGTGGTCGCCATGCTCGGCGTCGCCTGGTTCTCCCGCTCCTGGCTGGCCCGGCTGCGGGCCGCCCCCGCCGAGGCGTCGGCCGTCCTGCTCCCGGCCCCCGTCCCGGCCGCCGGACTGGCGGAGAGCGCTGCGGACGGTGCCGTGGAGGGCGCCGCCGGGGCGTCGGCCGCCGACGACCCGGTCCGGCAGGCCCAGCTGGCGCGGCAGCGGGCCGCCCGGGAGAACGCCGGCCGGGACCGCGGACTCACCCCGAACCGGGCCGGGCTGCGCCGGTCGGTGCTGGTCGAGGCCGGCGTCGCGGTGGCCGTGCTGGTGGTCACCACGATGCTCACCAACTCGCCGCCCGGGCGGGTGGCGGGCGAGATCGCGGCCGGGGCCGCGAGCGGCGGCACCGCACCGGTGCCCGGCGGCGCGGCACCCGCGACCGGCGCGCCGGCACCGCAGACGGTGCCCGGCCGGACCACGGAGCTCAAGCTCCCGTACGACACCAAGGGCCGGACGCCGAACGCCAGGGGCACCGCGACCGTCACCCTCAACCCGGCGCGGACCGGGTCCAACGAGGTGCACCTGAAGCTGGACGGCGCCGACGGGCAGCCGGTCGAGGTGCCGGAGGTGGAGCTCGCCTTCACCCTGCCGGACCGCGACCTCGGCCCGCTCACCGTCCCGCTGACCGCCGAGGGCACCGGGCGCTGGGCCGGCACCGCGCAGCTGCCGCTGACCGGGAACTGGGTGGTGTCGGTGCTGGTCAGATCCTCCGACATCGACCAGACCACCGAGATCAAGCAGCTGAAGATCGGTTAGATCGGACCATCGCCATGGAGAGCACCAACAGCACCAACAGCACCAGGAGCGCCGAGAGCGCCAGGGACAACGGGGCCGCCGGGAACGGCGGGAACGGCGGGAACGCGGGTGCCGCCGGGAGCGACACCGTCGGGGCCGCGCCCGCGGCCGGCGCCGGCCTCACCCGGCGGACGCTGCTGGGGACGGCCGGGGCCGGCCTGGTGGTCGGGGTGGGCGCGGGCGCCGCCGGGGCGGTCGCCCTGGACCGCTCCGGCCCGGGGGACGCCGCGCCGTCCGGACCGGAGGGCGCGGCCCCCGCCCTCGGCCCGGCCCGGGTGCCGTTCCACGGCGAGCGCCAGGCGGGCATCCTCGAACCGCAGCAGGCACGGGTCCAGCTGGCCGCCTTCGACCTGGCCGACGGCGCCGGCCGGGACGGGCTGCGCGCCCTGCTCCGGCGCTGGTCCCGGACGGCCGCCCGGCTCGCCGCCGGCGAACCGGCCGACGAGTTCGAGAACCAGGTCGCCCTCGACGCCGGGCCCTGCTCGCTCACCGTCACCTTCGGCTTCGGCGCCGGCCTGTTCGACAAGGCCGGGCTGGTCGACCGCCGCCCGGCCGGGCTGGAGCCGCTGCCCGCCTTCCCTGCCGACGCCCTCGACCCGGCCCGCGGCGACGGCGACCTGTTCGTCCAGATCGGCGCCGACGACGCGCTGGTCGCCGTCCACGCCCTGCGGGTGCTCCAGCGCCAGGCGGCCGGCACCGCGGCGCTGCGCTGGCAGGCGTCCGGCTTCGCCCGGACGCCCGGGGCCACCCCGCGCCCGATGACCGGCCGCAACCTGATGGGCCAGATCGACGGCACCAACAACCCCAAGCCCGGCGAGGAGGGCTTCGCCGCCAAGGTGTTCTGCGCCGCCGGCGGCGACCAGCCGGCCTGGCTCGCCGGCGGATCGTTCCTGGTCTTCCGGCGGATCCGGATGCTGCTGGACAACTGGGAGGCGCTGCCGGTCGACCGGCAGGAGCGGGTGATCGGACGGCGCAAGACGGACGGCGCCCCGCTCGGCGCACCCGCCGGCGCCGTGGAGTCCACCCCCGTGGACCTCGGCGCGCAGGGACCGGACGGTTCGCTGGCCGTCCCGGCCGACGCGCACATCCGGGTGGCGGCGCCGGCCGCCAACGGCGGGGCCGCCATGCTGCGGCGCGGCTTCTCGTACCACGACGGCCTGTCGTCCGACGGGGCGCCGGACGCGGGGCTGCTCTTCCTCGCCTTCCAGGCCGACCCCCGCAAGGGGTTCACCCCGGTCCAGCGCAAGCTGGCCCGGGGTGACGGTCTCTCCCGCTTCCTGCGGCACGAGGCGAGCGGGCTGTACGCCGTCCCGCCGGGGGCGCCGGAGGGCGGCTACGTCGGGCAGTCCCTGGTGGACTGACCGGCCCCCGGCCTACCACTGCGCCGCCCACGGAGCGAAACGCGATCGTGGGCGGCGGGCGGAGTGACTAAGGTGACTCCTTTCGGCAGTCCGCCCCGCAGGGCGGGCCGCCGGCCCCCGGAGGCCCGCCGTTCGACGGCGGTCCGCCGGTTCACGGCAGTCCACCGCGCCGGTCGCCCGGCGCACGGCCGCCCCTTCTCCCCGCACGGTCCCCTTGTCCCCTTGGAGGCGTCATGTCGGCAACCCGCTACACGTACCTCGGGCCGGCGGGCACCTTTACCGAGGCGGCCCTGCGCACCCTGCCCGAGGCGGCGACCCGGGAACTGGTGCCGATGAACTCGGTGCAGCTGGTCCTGGACGCCGTTCGCGGCGGCGAGGCGTCGGGCGCGTTCGTGCCGATCGAGAACTCGGTCGAGGGTGCCGTGACGGCGACCAACGACGAGCTGGCCGCCGGCGCGCCGCTGATGATCTACCGCGAGGTGCTGCTGCCGATCACCTTCGCGCTGCTGGTCCGGCCCGGCACCGGGCTGTCCGACATCAAGACCGTCACCAGCCACCCGGTGGCCCAGGCCCAGGTCCGCCGCTGGCTGGCCGCCAACCTGCCGGACGCGCACTGGGAGGCGGCGGCCTCCAACGCCGACGGCGCCCGGCTGGTCGCCGAGGGCCGCTACGACGGCGCCTTCGCGGGCGAGTTCGCCGCGCCGATCTACAGCCTGGACCCGCTGGTCAAGGACATCGTGGACGCGCAGAGCGCGACCACCCGCTTCGTCCTGGTCGGCCGGCCCGGCCGGGTCTCCTCGCCGACCGGCGCGGACAAGACCTCGATGGTGGTCTGGCTGCCGGACGACCACCCGGGCGCGCTGCTGGAGCTGCTCCAGGAGTTCGCGGTGCGCGGGGTCAACCTGATGCGGATCGAGTCCCGGCCGACCGGTGAGGGGCTCGGCAACTACTGCTTCCTGATCGACTGCGAGGGACACCTCAGCGACCGCCGGGTGGCCGAGGCGATGATGGGCCTCAAGCGGATCTGCCCGCAGGTGCGCTTCCTCGGCTCCTATCCGCGCGCCGATCAGCAGGTCTCCCGGCACCAGCGGCCGGGCACCACGGACGCGGATTTCAGCGCGGCGTCCGACTGGCTCTCCCGCTGCCTCGACGGCCGCGGCGACATCTGAACGTCGGCCTTTATCTCCCTGTCCTTTTCCGACCGTTTTCGACAGGGTCCGGAGGCCGGTGCGGGTGACCGCACCGGCCGTCCGTCGGCCGCCCGCCGCTTGTCCACAGGCCGGCCGTCGCGGTAACGCGCTTGTCCACAGGGGTGTGCGCTGTCCACAGCCGAAAGTTATCCACAGGTCTGGGGATGAGTCGACAAACCGGTATAGCCACTGCAGGTATCGGTCGGATCATCGGTTTGCGTCGCAGAGATGACTAATCCGACCAGAGTCACCCGGGTGCCAGCAAATCACCCGTCCGAGCGGTTCAATTCCCTCCCCCGGGAAGGTCAAATGAGGTTTGAAACCTCAATTCCCAGGTTCGACTCACCGCCCACCGAGGCCACTCCGCCATCCACAGGCAGGCCTGCGAGCCTGTGGATAACTTTCCGCCGAACGGTTCCCCACAGCAGTTATCCACAGGTCGGCGCGAGTTATCCCCAGGGGAAAACCGGTACCGGTGGACGGGCCCCCGCCCGGTAGGCTTGGGCCCGTGATTGACCTTCGCCTGCTCCGTGAGGACCCTGACCGAGTGCGCGCCTCGCAGCGCGTCCGAGGCGAGGACGTCGACCTGGTCGACGCCCTCCTCTCCGCCGACGAGCGCCGCCGGTCCTCGGGCACGCGCTTCGACGAACTGCGCAGTGAGCAGAAGTCGCTCGGCAAGCTGGTCGCCAAGGCCCAGGGCGACGAGAAGGCCGCCCTGCTCCGGCGCACCAAGGAGCTGGCCGCCGAGGTCAAGGCCGCCGACGCCGAACAGGCCGGGGCCAAGGACGAGGCCGAGCGCCTGCTCCGCTCGCTGGCGAACCTCATCGACCCGGCCGCCCCGGTCGGCGGCGAGGAGGACTTCGTCACCCTGGAGGAGATCGGCACCCCGCGCGACTTCGCCGCCGAGGGGTTCGAACCGCGCGACCACGTCGAGCTGGGGCAGATCCTCGGCGCGATCGACACCGAGCGCGGTGCCAAGGTCGCCGGCGCCCGGTCGTACTACCTGACCGGCCCCGGCGCGCTGCTGGAGCTCGCCCTGGTCAACATGGCGATCGCCCAGGCCACCGCGGCCGGCTTCACCCCGATGATCACCCCGGCCCTGGTCCGCCCGGCCGCCATGGACGGCACCGGCTTCCTCGGCCAGGCCGCCGAGAACGTGTACTTCCTGGAGGGCGACGACCGGTACCTCGTCGGCACCAGCGAGGTCCCGCTCGCCGCGTACCACATGGACGAGATCATCGACGCGGACAAGCTGCCGCTGCGCTACGCCGGGTACTCGTCCTGCTTCCGCCGCGAGGCCGGCACCTACGGCAAGGACACCCGCGGCATCATCCGCGTCCACCAGTTCGAGAAGGTGGAGATGTTCGTCTACACCACTCCCGAGGACGCGGAGAGCGAGCACCGCAGGCTCCTCCAGTGGGAGAAGGACTTCCTCAACGCCCTGGAGCTGCCGTACCGGGTCATCGACGTCGCCTCCGGCGACCTCGGCTCCTCGGCCGCGCGCAAGTTCGACATCGAGGCGTGGATCCCCACCCAGGGCAAGTACCGCGAGGTCACCTCGACCTCGAACACCACCGAGTACCAGTCCCGCCGCCTCAGCATCCGCATGCGCGAGGAGGGCAGGGTCCGCCCGCTGGCCACGCTGAACGGCACCCTGGTCGCCGTCCCGCGCACCATCGTGGCGATCCTGGAGAACCACCAGCAGGCCGACGGCTCGGTCGTGGTCCCGGAGGCGCTCCGGCCGTACCTCGGCGGGCGCACCGTCCTGGAGCCCGTCAAGTAGCACCCCGCGGCGCGGTGCCGGGGCGCACATCGCCCCGGCACCGCGGACCGCAGGACGACCGTCGTCCCGCAGGAGCGCGGCACCCCAGGCGCAGCGGCCCCGCAGGACGGCAGGACCAGCAGCACAGCACCGCGGGTCGGCGGAACACCGCGGTGACACCCGAAGCAACTCCCGGGAGACGTACGGCCCATGAGCACCACCAGCCCCAGCCCCGTCTCCCCCGCCGACGGCGGCGGCCTGCCCTTCCGGCTGGTCGCGACCGACCTCGACGGCACCCTGCTGAGCAGTGCGGAGACGGTCTCCGCGCGCACCCGCGCCGCGCTGGCCACCGCCACCGGTGCCGGGGCGCTCCACATCATCGTCACCGGCCGCTCGGCCCCCTGGGCCCGCCCGGTCTTCGACGAGATCGGCTACCGGGGCATAGCGGTCTGCGGCCAGGGCGCCCAGGTCTACGACGCGGGCGCGCACAAGCTGCTCACCTCGCTCACCCTGGACCGGCAGTTGGCCGCGCTGGCCATCGCCAAGATCGAGGCGGAGACCGGCCCGCTGGCCGTCGCCGCCAACCAGGACGGTCTGGAGGGCGCCGTCCTGGCCGGCCCCGGGTACCAGCTGCAGATCGGCTCCGACCTGCCGGTCGTCCGGGCCGCCAAGGACGAGCTGCTCACCGCCCCGATCTCCAAGCTGTACATCCAGCACCGCAGCCTGACCGACGACGCCCTCGCCGAGGCCGCCCGCCGCGCCGCGGGCGATCTGGTCGGCGTGGTGATGGCCGGTGCGGGCATCGTCGAACTGCTGCCGGTCGGTCTCTCCAAGGCCACCGGGCTGGCCGTCGCCGCCCGGCGGCTCGGCGTGACCGCCGCCGACACCATCGCCTTCGGCGACATGCCCAACGACGTGCCGATGTTCGGCTGGGCCGCGCACGGCGTCGCCATGGCCAACGCGCACCAGGAGCTGCTGGCGGTCGCCGACGAGGTCACCGTGAGCAATGACGAGGACGGCGTCGCGGCCGTGCTGGAGCGTCTCTACCCGTTGGGGTGAACTCCGCTGCCGGGCCTCCCGGTTCAGCCGTTGGAGTGAGTCGTGACGGCGAACCGGCGGGTCGGACCGGCGCGGCCGGGTTCGGCGGCCGAGCGGCACCGGAGAAGTTTGTATGCTCCCAGGGTTGCCGCTTCCGCCGCTGAGAGGTCCGCGCCATGTCAGGCCAGTGGAGCGAGAGCCTGCCGGAACCGGGCGGGCGACGGCGCGCCGACGGAGGCGTCCGGACCGACCGGTCCGAGGAGGGTCCCGGCCGCGTGCCGGCACCGCGCCCCGGCGGCCGGGCCGAGGCCCGTCGGGCCGCCCAGAGCCGGGGCACTCCGGGCAAGACCGCCCAGCGCAGCACCACGCAGGGCAGCGGCGTCCAGGGCGGCACCGTTCAGGGCATCGGTGTCCAGGGCGGCGGCGTCCAGGGCCGGCCCGGGCGGGTCGGCCCCGACGGGTGGGCCGGAGGCCGGCCGGGCCGGGACGCCCGGCCGGAGGGACCGCGGAACACCCGCCGGCACCCCGCCCGGAACGCGCGGCGCGGCGCCCGGCGGATCATCGCCTGGTCGGTGGCCGGGGTGCTCGTCGTCCTGGCCGGTGCAGGCGGCGCGGTGTATCACAAACTGAACGGCAACATCCGCTCGTTCGACCCGGACGCCATCGCCACCGACCGTCCGCCCGCGCCGGCCCCCGACGCCCACGGCAACCGGCCCGTCAACGTGCTGCTGATCGGCTCCGACTCGCGCGCCGGACGGAACAGCGACCTCGGCGGCGGCAACGAGGGCGGCGCCCGCTCCGACACCACGATCCTGCTGCACGTCTACGCCGACCACCGGCACGCGGTGGGCATCTCCATCCCGCGCGACGCCCTCGTGACCGTCCCCCGGTGCCGGCTCCCGAACGGGAAGTGGACCAAGGAACAGCCCGGACAGATGTTCAACTCGGCCTTCTCGGTGGGCAACACGGAGTCCGGCAACCCGGCCTGCACGCAGAACACCGTGGAGAAGCTCACCGGCATCCGCGTCGACCACACGATCGAGGTCAACTTCCAGGGTTTCGCCGCGATGACCGGGGCGGTCGGCGGGGTCGACGTCTGCCTGCCCAACGACATCCACGAGGGGAACATCAACCCCGGCCTGGGCCGGAAGGGCAAAGTGGTGCTCGCCAAGGGCCGCCAGCGGGTCTCCGGCCAGCAGGCCCTGGACTACGTCCGGCTGCGGCACGGCATCGGGGACGACTCCGACATCGGCCGGATGAAGCGTCAGCAGGCGTTCCTGTCCTCACTGCTGGCCAAGATCAAGAGCCAGGGCCTGAGCCCCGGAACGCTGCTGCCGCTGGCCGACGCGGCGACCCGGTCGATGACCGTGGATCCGGGGCTCGACTCCGCGGCCAAGCTGGTGGACTTCGCCCTCTCACTGCAGGACATCGACCTGCACGACGTCAAGTTCCTGACCACGCCGTGGCGTTACAACGGCGCGCGGATCGACCTGGTCCACCCGGCGGTCGACAGCCTGTGGAACACCCTCCAGGCCGACCGGACCATCGACGGCCAGGACGCCACCGGCCGGCAGGACGACGCACCCGGCTCGCCGCCCCCCGAGGCACCCTCCCCCGCGGCGTCGCCCTCGCCCTCGCCGCTCACCACCGACGGCCCGCCGATCCGGGTCGCGGTCCTCAACGGCACCACCGCCCCCGGCCTGGCCGCCCGGGCCGCCGAGACGCTCCGGGCGGCCCGGGTCACCGTCACCGGGGTGCGCAGCGCGAGCAACACCGCCCGGGCGACCACCACGGTCGAGTACGGGACCGGACAGCGGGCCGGTGCGGAGAAGGTCGCCGCCCTGTTCCCCGGCGCGGCGGTGACGCCCGGTCAGGCGGCCGGGATCAGCGTGCTGCTCGGCCGGGACTACGCCGCCGGTGCCGCCGCCTCGGCCGCCTCGGCGTCCGCGTCCGCATCCGCCGGCGGTTCGTCCGGTGCCCCGGTCCCGCTGCCCGCCGAGGTGGTCAACGAGGCCCGGTCCGGCGACGACGACATCTGCGGCAACGTCTCCTACGGCTGACCCCCGGCCCGTCCGGGGCCGGGGGTCAGGTCGGGTCGGGTCGGGTCAGCGGCTCAGGCATGGCCTGGCCTGGCCTGGCCTGGCCTGGCCGCCGTACCGACGGGATCAGAGCGCCGAGCGGATCAGAGCGCCGAGCGGATCCAGCCGTCGACCAGCGCGGTGAGGTCCTGGTCGGCCTGGCCGTGGTCGATCGCGTGGGTGCGGATCACGTCCCCGCCGCCCCCGAACAGCCCGCCGCGCTTGTCCGCCTCCAGGACCACCTCCACCCGGTGGGCGGTGGTGACGAAGCTGACCTCCAGCGAGTTGCAGGCGTGCGCGTACTGCGGCGCCGAGGAGTACTCGATCTCCTGGTAGAAGGGCAGCGTCTGAGCGGTGCCGCGGATGTGCCCGGCCTCCAGGTCGGCCGAGCGGAACCGGAAGCCGAGCTGGAGCAGCGACTCCAGGATGCGGCGCTGGGCCGGCAGCGGCTCGACCTCCAGCGGGTCGGAGTCGCCCTTGTCCAGCGCGCCCGCGATGTCGACCTCGGTCCGCACGCCCAGCTGCATGCCGTGGAGGCGCTGCCCCGCGATGGTGGTGACCGGCGTCTCCCACGGCACCTGGACGGCGAACGGGACGGACCGGTTCTCGCCCGGGGCCAGCTTCAGCGGCTGGGTCACCGAGAAGCGGGCGAACGGGTACAGCCCGGTGCTCTCGCCCTCCTCGTGCTCGACCTCCACCCGGGCGACCAGCGTCAGCGTGATCCCCCGGATGTCGGCCTCCACCGTCCCCCCGGTCAGCTCGACCGTCCCTTGCAGGGTCCCACCGGGCTGCACGACCGGCGTGGTCAGAACGGTGTCGACGCCGGGACCGCCGACGCCCAGGGCACCGAGCAGCTTCTTGAACACCATGCGGACGCTCTCCTCGAATCAGGGGTGTGGACCGGCTCCGTCATACCAGACCACCGGTAGGGCCGGCCTCAGGGGCCGCTCGTCGTCGGAGCCGGCCGCCGGGCCGGGGCCGAACGCCGGACGCACGGTTCCACCGCCACGGGGCAACCACCCGAGCGCCCGGGTACGTCATATCTTCGTCACGCCCGTTCGTCGTCGACACCAGGGGGAGCCTGGCGGACCCCGCGTCGAGGACGGCACGATCACGTATCCACCCGGCGCCAACTTCATGCCTGGAGGCCGTTCTTGATCGCCAGCACGCCCGTAGCGCGATGGTCCTGGGGTGAACCCGGACACCGGACCGACCTGGTGGGCGAGGCCGTGCGCCGGTTCGTCCTGGCCCTGCGGGCCCTCGACCGGCACCGGCTGGGCACCCCGTGCCTGGGGCGGGTGGCCGTGTCCGTTCCGCAGCCGGGTCGCCGGAACTTCCTGGTCCGGTCGGACTTCCGGGTCGGCGCACTCGCCGTGGTGGACTCGGGGGCTCCCGAGTCGCTGACGGCGCAGATCAAGGCGGCTCTCGCCCCCGGCGAGATCGGCACCGTCGAACTGTTCGCGTCCTGCGACGGCATCGTGGAGACCGGCCGCGGCGCCCGGGCGGCGGAGGGGCTGTTCACCCTGGGGGCGGAGGCGTCCGAGGGGTTCTTCAACGTGGGACTCACGACGCACTCCGACGCCTGGCTGCCGTTCGACCTCCGCGGGCGCGGCCAGGACGCGGTGTTCGCCGCGAACGGCCCCCGCCTCGCCTCGGCCCTGGCGGAGATCTCCGCGGCACTGGGCCTGGAGGTCGACCCCGACGACGCGACCTGGTTCGCCGTTCCGACCGGGAGGGGGGCCGAGAACCGGTTCGAGGACGCCGACGGTTCGCCCTCCGACGTGTGGGGGCGGTTCGAGATCCCCTACCGGAACGGGAACTCGAACCGGACCCCGCGCGACGGGACCTGATCGGACGGGCCGGGGCCGCACCGGGGACCCGGCCCGGCGGCTCCCGGCCCCGCCGCCGTCGCCGGCCCGGGCCCGACCTCGCCGACCGGGTCGGCCGCGCGACCTCGCCGACCGGGTGTGCCGGTTCGGACGCAACGGTTCCCCCGGCGTTCATCCCCAGTTGTAGGATGACCGGGCAAGCAGTTGTAGGATGACCGATGACCGGCTCCCCCAGGGCAGCCGCAGACCGGGGAGGAACCGCCGTGACCAGTGCGAACAGCAGCAACGACACGCTGCAGACCGCCGGACGGCGCTCCCTCGTGGACACCGCGATCGAGCAGCTGCGCGAGCAGCTGAGCTCCGGTGTCTGGCCGGTCGGGTCGCAGATCCCGACCGAACACGAACTCGCCGAGCGGCTGGGCGTCGGACGGAACACCGTCCGGGAGGCGATCCGGGTGCTGGCGCACGCGGGCATGCTGGTCTCCCGTCAGGGCGAGGGCACCTTCGTGCGCTCCACCAGTGACCCGGCGTCCGTCCTGCGCGGCGTCCAGCGCTCCGGCGTCCGCGACGTCCTGGAGGTCCGGGCCGCGCTGGAGGCCGAGGGCGCCCGGCTGGCCGCGCTGCGGCACACCCCCGAGGACATCGTCCGGATGCGGGCCGCGCTGGCCCGTGAGGTCGAGGTGATCGCGGCGCACCCCGAGCGGGCCGGCCGCGAGGCGACCGTCGAGCACGACCTGGAGTTCCACACCGCCGTCGTCGAGGCCGCGCACAACCCGGCGCTGGCCGAGGTGTACCGCTACTTCGGCGCCTCGGTGCGCGAGTCGATGCGGACGGCGTTCGGCGACCACGAGATGCCCGAGGTGGTCGTCGCCACCCACGAGGCGCTGGTGGACGCGATCGAGAGCGGTGACCCGGACCGTGCCGAAGCGGCCTGTCGCGCGCTGCTCGCCGAGCCGACCGCGGCCGTCGGGCAGCTCCTCGCCGCCATCGCGGCCCGGAAGTAAGCGGCCCCGAGCCCCTCCGCGCCCGCCCCTTCCGCCCTCCGTGTTCCCGCCCCTCGGCATCCCGCCCTTCGGCGTTCCCGGAACCGTTTCCCGAAAGAGCAGCACGCCCCATGGCCGTCACCCGTGCCCAGCAGCCGGTGGTCACCACCTCCTCCGCGCTCCCCGTCCGCAGCCGGCTGGCCCACCCCGCGCTGCTGCTGACCGGCATCCTGCTGGTCGCCCTGAACATGCGCGCCTGCCTGGCGGCGGTGTCCCCGATGGTCGGGGAGATCCAGCGCACCTTCGGGCTGTCCGCCACCGCGAGCGGTCTGATCACCACCGTGCCGGTGCTCTTCCAGGGCGTCGGCGCGCCGCTCACCCCCCGGCTGACCCGGCGGTTCGGCACCGAGCGGGTGGTGCTGGGCGCGGTGCTCGTGCTCGGCGCGGGCGTGCTGCTGCGGGTGCTGCCCTCGGTGTCCGCGCTGTACGCCGGGTGCGTGGTGATCGGCGTGGCCATCGCCGTGCTGAACGTCTCCATGCCCGGCCTGGTCAAGCGCGAGTTCCCGGGCAGGGCCGCCGCGATGACCGGCGTCTACTCGACCACCATGCTGGTCGGCGCGACGCTCGCGGCCGGTACGTCGGTGCCGTTGGAGCACGTGCTCGGAGGCGGGTGGCAGGCCTCGCTCGGCGCCTGGTCGCTGCTCGCCCTGGTCGCCGCGGTGGCCTGGCTGCCGCAGGTGCTGCGGGCGCGGGCCGGCCGGACGGCCGCCGCCCCGACGGGTCCCTCGGCGGTGACGGCGACCGCGAGGGCGACCGCGACGGCTGCGACCGGCCCGGCTTCGGCGAACCGGCCGATCGAGGGAATCTGGCGCTCGCCGCTGGCCTGGCAGATCAGCCTCTTCATGGGCATCTCGTCGCTGCTGGTCTACACCCTGGTCGCCTGGATGCCGACCATCCTGGCCGACCAGGGGATGGACCGCGGCGAGGCCGGCCTGGTCTTCGCCTACTCCAACCTGGTGCAGGTGGTCGGCGCCTTCCTCGTCCCGCTGATGGCCGGCCGGATGACCAGCCAGCGGGCGCTCGCCCTCGTGATGGCCGTGCTGAACGGGGTCGGCATCGCCGTCCTGCTGATCGCGCCGGTGCCGGGCGCGTGGGTGGCGGCCACCATCCTGGGCGTCGCCCAGGGCGGTTCGCTCGGCCTCGGGCTCGCCTTCATCGTGCTGCGGACCGACAGTGTCGCCGGAGCCGCCCAGCTGGGCGGGATGTCGCAGGCGATCGGCTACCTGGTCGCCGCGGCCGGTCCGGTCGGTGCCGGCGCCCTGCGCCAGCTGACCGGCGGCTGGACCGTGCCGCTGGCGCTGATGCTGGTGCTGGTCACCGTGGTCGCCGCCGCCGGCTGGGGCGCCGGACGCAACCGCACGCTCTGAGGCGACCGCACGGTCCGCGACGGCGGCCGCACGAGGGTCGGCCCCGGCAGCAGCTGCCGGGGCCGACCCCGTCCTCGCTCCGCTTCCGTCGCTCCGCCCGGCCCGGGGCCCGGCGTGCGTCGCCCTCCCGGGGCTACTCCTCGCTCGCCAGGGTCAGCCCGGCCAGCCGCACCGAGGCGAACACCGCCGCCGCCACGGTGGCCACCAGCAGCAGCGGCACGGCCACGCCGAGCGCCACGTCCGCGGTGATCGCGCCCTCCTCGGCCACCGCCTTGGCCACCGACAGCCCCCACTGCTGGACGCTGAGCGTCCGGGCGCCCTCGACGAAGTTGCCGATCAGCGACTCCCAGACCAGCGCGTACGCCAGGCCGGCCACCACCGCGTGCCGGGTGACCACGCCGAGCAGCAGGAACAGCGAGCTGTACGCGGCCCCGGCCACCAGCGTGGCCACGGTGTAGCCGACCGCCAGGCCGTCCCGGGTGCCGTACAGCAGCAGCCCGGCGAGCAGCGTCGGGACGGCCGCGAAGACCCAGGTGGTACCGATCGCCACCACCAGCTTGGTGGTGATGATCTTCCAGCGGGGCAGCGGCTTCGCCAGCAGGTAGACGATCGAACCGTCGTCGATCTCGGTGGCGATGGCGCCGGTGCCGACGACCAGGCCGAGGATCGGCAGCAGGGTGCCGAGGCCGAGCTGGCCGAGGATCTTGACGGTCAGGTCGTGCTTGTCCCCGCTGGCGCCGGCGGCGATCGCCGAGACGAGCAGCAGCAGGGCGGGGACCACCAGCAGCAGCAAGCCGCGGCGGCGGCCCAGCAGGCCGCGCAGCGTCAGCCTGGCGACGGTCGGGTTCATGGTGGGTCGGCCTTCCTGGGGTCCGTGTGGGTCCGGTTCGGCGTGCGGTTCCGGTTCACGCGTCCGGATCCGGCTGCGGAGCCGGGTGCGGCTGTGCGTGCGGCTCCGGGCCGGTACGCCGGGGGCTAGGCGGAGACGAGGTACGAGAAGACGCTCTCCAGCGACTCGTCCGCGGGCGCCACGGTGTACAGCCGGATGCCCGCCTGCTGGGCGACCTTCGGCAACAGGGTGGTGAACCCCTGGAAGTTCACCGCCTGGATGCGCAGCGCCTTCTCCTGGAGGTCGAGCTCGATGCCGGCCGTCGACGGGTCGGCGATGAGCGCCGACGCCAACCGGCGGTCGTCGCTGGAGCGGACCAGGTAGCGGTGCGGGCGGTCGGTCATCAGCCGGCGGATCTTCCGGAAGTCGCCGGAGGCGGCGTGCCGCCCGGCCACGACGACCTCGATGTGCCGGGCCAGCTGCTCGACCTCCTCCAGGATGTGCGAGGAGAACAGCACCGTGCGGCCGTCCGCCCCGAACCGGCGCAGCAGCTCCATCAGCTGGAGCCGCTGCCGCGGGTCCATCCCGTTGAACGGTTCGTCGAGCAGCAGCACGGCGGGGTCGTGGACCAGGGCCGACGCCATCTTGACGCGCTGTTTCATGCCCTTGGAGTAGGTGCCGGTCTTCCGCTCCTGCGCGTACTCCATCTCGACCAGGGCCAGCGCCTTGCGGGCGGCGGCACCCGGGTGGGGGAGTCCGTGCAGTTCGGCGTTGGCGAGCACGAACTCCCAACCGGTGAGGTAGTCGTACATCGACTCCCGCTCGGGGACGAGCCCGATCTGGCGGTACACCTGCTGGTTGCGCCAGATCGGCGCGCCGTCCAGGGTGACCGCCCCGGTGGAGGGAGCGAGGAATCCGCTCATCATGTGGATGAGGGTCGACTTCCCGGCACCGTTGGGACCGAGCAGACCCGTGACACCGGGACCGATCGCCATGCTGACGTCGTTGACGGCGACCACGTTCCCGAACCAGCGGGAAACCTTGTCGATGGTGATGGTGGCCATGGCGCCCTCTCAGATACTCGGTTGATCAGATGCCGCGGTAGCGGCGCAGCAGCAGCCGGTACGAACCCGCGACCATCACGGCGGCGACGGCGGCGAAGACGACCACACCCAGCCCGCCCGGCGCGTGCAGCCGCTCGGGACCGCTGCCGAGGTCGAACACCTGGTTGGTCAGGCTCTCCACGAGCGCTCCCGGCGAGAGCAGCGCGGCCCACTGCGCGGAGTCCGAGGCCCCTCCGTCGGCGGTGGTGCCGCTGATCCCGATCACGATCGCGACGACCACCGTGCTCACCGCCAGGTAGCCCATGATCGCGGCCACCCCGAAGCCGCGCCGCGGCGTGGCGGCGGCGATGACCACCGCGATCGAGGTCGGCACCAGCGCGTACAGGACCGCCGCGGTCAAGCCGTACAGGAAGTGCTCGGTCTCGTGGCCGAAGCTCAGCCCGCTCAGCAGCGCACCGACGTACAGCACCAGCAACGGCACCAGCATCAGGAGCAGTTGGGCGCAGACCATCGCGGCGTACTTGGCCCGGACGTAGTCGGCGCGGGTGATCGGGCGGGAGAAGTACAGCGGCACGGTGTGGTGCCGGAGGTCCCGCGAGAACAGCACCGGCGCCTGCGAGGCGAGGAAGATCGAGACGACCAGCCCGACCGCGCTCAGGTACTCCGCGTAGTCCATCGACAGCTTGTCCTGCCTGGCCACGACGGTGATCACGACGATCATCACGGCGGGCACGGCGGCCGCGCCCAGCACGAGCATCGGCAGCACCTTGGACTTGCCCGACCGCCCGAGGCCGTACGCGGCGCGCAGGCTCTGGGTGAACAGCGAGCGCGTGGCGTACGCCCGGCCCAGCCGGGGGCCTGCGTAGCCCCGGTAGCCGATGTCGTGGATGACTCCGGTGTCGGTCGGCCTGGTGTCAGGAGACAGCGACATCTGCGGTACCCCCCTCGTTCTGCCGGCGGTCGCCGCCGGCCGGTGCCCTGTCCGCGACGCCGTCCGCATCGCCGTCGGCGCCACTGCCCGCACCGCCGTCCGTGAACAGCTCGGCCACCCGGTGGCGGCGCTGCTCCAGCCGGACCAGCCCCAGGCCGAGGCCCGCGACCGCGTCCCGGATGGTGTCGTACGTGTCGTCGCCGGCCAGCCGGACCAACAGGATCCGCGACCCCTCCGTCTCCACCGCAAGCCCGGCCGCGGCCAGCCGCGCGCGCACGGCGGCGCTCGCGTCCAGCCCCGCGTCCTGCGGGTGGTCGGTCACCTCGACCGCCAGGGTGGCCGTCGCACCGGTGAAGGAGGCCGTCGACGAGGACCGCAGCAGCTTGCCGCCGTCGATGATCACCAGGTGGTCGCAGGTCCGCTCCAGCTCACCCAGCAGGTGGGTGGTGACCAGCACCGAGATGCCGAAGTCGGTGTGCACGCGGCGGATCAGCGCCAGCATGTCGTCCCGGCCGACCGGGTCCAGCCCGTTGGTGGGCTCGTCCAGCAGCACCAGCTTCGGGTCGTGCACCAGCGCCTGCGCCAGCTTGACCCGCTGCTTCATGCCCGTCGAGTACCCGCCCATCGGCCGGTAGCGCTCCTCGTACAGCCCGACGTGCCGCAGCGTGTCCGCCGTCCGCTCGCGCGCCGCGGCGGCGGGCAGCCCCGCCATCCGCGCCATGTGCACCACGAACTCGGTGGCCGACACGTCCGGCGGTAGGCAGTCGTGCTCCGGCATGTAGCCGACCTGCTCGCGGATCTCCGAGCCCTGGGTGGCGATGTCGAGACCGAGCACCTGCCCGGTCCCCGAGGTCGCCGGGGCCAGCCCGAGCAGGATCTTGATGAGTGTGGACTTGCCCGCCCCGTTCGCCCCCACCAGACCGACCACCCCGGGCTCAACCTCTACGGTGAGCTGATCGAGGGCGGTGACCCGGGGGAACCTCTTGGTGAGGCCGTCCGTCTTGATGACAGTGGACACGTGGCCCAACGTAGTGCGCACCCGCCACCGGGGCCATGAGCTCCGATGACGAGCCTGTCTGCTGCTGCGGTATGACACCCGGGCCGTCGTCCCCTAGGGGATCCGCGCGGACCCCGCCCGCGGAGCCACCGGCCGGCTCCCCCGGCGCGCGGGATCGGCCGGTGGCCGTCGGGTCCTGCGGACGCGCGGTCAGCCCAGCTGGGCGAGGCCCTCGGTGGCGATCCGCTCGAACACCGCCGGGTCGTTGTCGAAGATCGAGTCCGGCACCGGCCAGTGGATCACCAGCTCGGTGATCCCCAGCTCCCTGTACCTGCCCGCCCAGTCGACGAAGGCGTCCACCGAGGCCAGCGGCTTCTCCGCCGTGGACCCCTGGAGCAGCACCTTCTCCAGCTCACCGGCGTCCCGCCCGGCCGCCTCGCAGGCCGCCCGGAGCTTCTCGACCTGCGCGGCGATCACGCCCGGCGCCTGCTCCACCGGCACGTCCGCCGGCCCGCGCGGGTCCCCGTACGTCACCCAGCCCTGCCCGTACTCCGCCGCCAGCCTCAGCCCGCGCGGTCCGGTCGCCGCCACGTAGAACGGCACCCGCGGCGTCTGCACGCAGCCGGGGATGTTCCGCGCCTCGACCGCCGAGTAGTACGTACCCTCGCGGGTCGTGGCATCGGTGCGCAGCAGCTCGTCCAGCAGCGGCAGGAACTCCCCGAACCGGTCCGCCCGCTCCCGCGGCGACCACGCCTCCTGGCCGGTCGCCGTCGCGTCGAAGCCGGTCCCGCCGGCCCCGATCCCCACGGTCAGCCGCCCGCCCGAGACGTCGTCGACCGTGATCAGCTCCTTCGCCAGCGTCACCGGATGCCGGAAGTTCGGCGAGGTGACCAGCGTGCCGAGGCGGATCCGCTCGGTCGCCGTGGCCGCCGCCGTCAGTGTCGGCACCGCCCCGAACCACGGCTCGTCCCGGAACGACCGCCACGACAGGTGGTCGTAGGTGTACGCGGCATGGAACCCGAGGTCCTCGGCCCGCCGCCAGATCTTCTGTCCTTCGGCCCACCGGTGGATGGGCAGGATCACCGTGCTCAAGCGCATGGCAACGACCCTACGGCCCGATGCACCGCCCACGCGGGCGCATATCGCAGCATGCTCTCTTTGTGGCTGCCACCACACATATCACCGTCACCCTCCCGACAGAACAGGTGAACGAGCTGAGAAGGCTCACCGACAACGTCTCCGGGTACGTCGCGGAGGCAGTCGCCCGCCAGATTCGCCACCAACTGCTCGCGGACGACCTCCGCCGCTACCAGGTCGACCAGGGCGCCTTCACCGACGAGGAGCTGTCCGAAGCGCACGCCAGGATCTTCGGCTCCGCAGGGTCGACGGGCTCGGCGAGCGCCGCGTGACCGAACGCTTCGAGACGGTCGTGCTGGACTCCGGGGGACTGTCCTCGTGGATCACCCAGGACCGCGGCGTGTTGGCGATGCTTCAGGTCTTCCACACCATGGGAGCCGACTTCGTGGTCGGCGCGAACACGATCGTCGAAGTCACGCACGCCCGGGTGAACGAAGCCCGGCTGAACCGGACGCTCTCCCGGGTCAAGGTCGAGGCGGTCACCGATCAGACCGCACGGGCCTCGGCCAGGCTGCTGAAGCAGGCCGGACTGCACGGACACGAGTACGCGATCGACGCGACCGTGACAGAGATGGCGCTGCGGCAACCGGGGCCGGTAGCCATGCTCACCTCCGACGTCGACGACACGGCCAGGCTCTGCGGCCCCCGCGTGCGACTCATCGCCATCTGAGGCCGGGCGGGACTTCGGACCCTCCCGACGGGTTCTCCCGCAGTTCAGGCCGTGGCGGGTGAGAAAGGCTGCGGGCCGGATGCTCCGCCGCACTCACACATCATGTACTACACTTCTGCTATGGACACGCCTCGCCCCGGCAAGACCCGAGTCACCAGCGTCTCCCTGCAAGCCGAGACCTTGGAGGCGATTCGCGCGCGCGCCGGCAAGCAGGGCGTCTCCTCCTACATCGAGGAGGCTGTGCAGCGGCAGCTCCAGCGCGAGGCCATCGACGAGTTCATCGCAGCCTCCGAGGCCGAGCACGGTCCGGTCGACGCGGCCGACGTGGCGGCCAAGGCCGAACGCATCCGCGCGCACCATGCCGCTCACCGCGCAGACACCGCCCCGGCGGACGCCGCGTGAGTGGCACCCTCGTGCTCGACAGCGAGGCACTGTCCAAGCTCTCCCGCCGGCAGCGCGACATGACCGCTTGGCTGGACGTCGCGCGAACGCTGGACCTCCTGGTCGTGACGAGCGCGGCCGCACTGGTCGAAGCACGCGACCCCAAGGTGCCCCAGGCGGCGTTCGACCACGCCGTGTCCCTGGCCAAGGTGCGGCCGGTCACGGAAGAGATCGCACGGGCGGCGAGCAAGCTGCTCGCGTCCGAGGGTCTGCACGGCCACAAGTGCGCCATCGACGCGATGCTGGCAGCGACCGCGCACCTCGAACACGGCGATGTGACGATCGTGACCAGTGACCCCGAGGACCTGCGTCGACTGTGTCGCCGCCGCATCGCGATCGAGCCGATCTGACGTCTTCGCACCCGGTCGTTCGACTCCGACCGTGCGAGGCCGGACGCCGGTCTCGATGTGCCATCACCTCATGGCGCCGACATCGCCCTTGGGGACTTGACTCGGCCTACCGATGGCGCGGTCTCACGAGCTCTGTGACCGAAGCGCCGACCGGGCGGCCATCTGCCCTCCGGCCCACCGGTGGACGGGGAGGATAGCGCTACTCAAGCGCATGAGATGACGATACGCGCGCGGATCGGCGCACTTTCGGACTGCGCGCGAGATCGCCCGGGCAGATCGGCTAGCGTGCCGCCATGGGCACGTTGAGCAGGCGAGAACTCGCCGCACTGGTCGACGAGGCGACGGCCGACACCTACGACGAGCACGAGCAGGTAGTCGGAACCTCAAGACCGGGAGGGCTCGCATGACTGCTGTCGTACGGAGTGAGGACGAGGCGTCGTTGCGAGGTCTGATCGAGCGAAGTTCCGAACTCAAGGGCGACCTCGTCGTCTTCGCCCAGAGCGCGCGCTTCGACCGGTGGTTGAACCCCCTCCTACTGGAGGCGGCGGGCCCCGAAGGGCAGTTGGACGAGGGCGCGGCGATCCGGATCATCGACCACTTCATCCTCCGGTACCGCTTGCCGGGCGATTCGACCGTGGTGGACCGGTTCGTCGCCGCACGGCGGGACTTGACCGAGGCCGACCGGGCGATGCTGCTCGGCTGGCGTGACCCGGTCGAGGGCGTCTTCGAGGTCCGGTGCAAGGACGGGGACGCCGTCGTCCTGCTGAACCTGGTCGACGACCTGGAGTACCGCACGTACTCGAACGTCGGGCGGGCGGCGTTCCGGGGAGTGTCGAAGGGCGGATTCCTCCTCGCGTGCGTGGTGCCCGTCCACTCGGCAGACGGGACGTGGCTGATCTCCGGGGCGATGTCGTACTACCCCAGGTCCAGCGCCGCCGACATCGCCCGGGCCGCCCTGCAGTTGGCGACCGGCCACCCCGAACTGGTCTTCCGCAACCCCGAGAAGATCGAGCAGGGATGGGCGTCGATGCGGGAGGACCGGGCCGCGTTCATCTCGTTCTGCGGCAGCGACGAGCTGGTCCTTCCGCCGGCCGAGGTCGAAGAACGTCTCGACGCCTACTACCGGCACCGCCAGGAGGCCGCCGTCGCCGAGCGGCCCGAGCGGGCCCGGGGCAGGCGGTTGCCGGGAATCGATCTGCCGGCCTTCTCACTGCCGCGAGCCCTCGCGGACTCGGACACGGTCGGCGTCATCTACGACGAGGTCGACGGACTCAATTTCTACGCCGACTACGGGATGCTGCGGAGCCTCTTCGGCGACCCGGCCCGCGCGGGTCGCCGTCAGTACCAGGACGTGCTGCGCGCCTACCTGCGCGAGGAGTCGATCGCGCCGCTGCCGATCCGCCGCTTGGCCGCTGCCCACCCGGAGACGGTCGACGCGGTGTTCCGGAAGCTGCTGCGAAAGCCCGGGTTCACCTGGAGCGAGCACGGTGAGGACCTGTTGCGCCGACGCAAGCCCTGGTACTACGAACGGGAGCCCCGTCCTGGCGTCTCAGTGATCGGCGAGCGCCTCGGCGAGCTCGCCGCCGGCACCGGACGGCAGAGGTTCACCAGGGCGCGGCGCCCCTCGACGCCCTCGTCGGGGTGAAATGCCGGCGAGCCCGATGCCAGTGCGACGTGAGGTGGTCGCCACCGCCGAGTCGGGCCTGCGGGGTCAGGGGTGGGGGCGCTGGGCGGGGAGGCGGACGGGGGTGGTCGGGGTGCCGCGGCGGGCGAGGTCGGTGAGGGTCTCGAAGAGGATGTCGCCGATCAGGACCGGTTCGCGGGACGGCGACGGGTCCTCCTCGGGAGTGGTCGGTGGGCGCTCGTCTCGAAGCTGGCGAGTTGGCATGGCTCTTCCTGCCGACGGGGTGGCCGAGGAGAGTCCTGCCCGGTCAGCGGGGGCGGGACACCCCGGGAACAGGCGAATCGGCCGGAACTGGCGCAGCGGGGACCGAAACGTGGCCGCGCCGCGCGTGCTTACGGGGGCCGAATACCGGCCGGGGGTATTCTCGGACGCGTGACGGCAGACGGTGGGCGGGCGCGGGTGCGGGCGGGGGTGCGGCACGGGGCCGTGGCCCGGTCGCTGCTGTTCTGCGCGCTGCTCGCCGGGCTGTTCCTGATGCACGGCTCGCCGACGGCGGCCGGGGGCTGCCACGCGCCGGCCGTGCCCTCGGTGCCGGCGGTCGCCGGGCACCACCACGCGCCGGACGCGCCCGACGGGCCGCCCGGGAGCGACCCCCGGGCGGCCGGGCCGCGAACGGCTCACGGGGACGCGCCGCAGGCGGCGTCCTGCGTCACCGCCCGCGACCGGGACGGCGCCGGGCTGCCCGCCGCCCCGCTGTCGGCCGGGGCGGCCGTCGTGCTGATCGCGCTGCGCCCGCCGGACGGGCCGCGCGGGCGGCGGGCCGACGGTCCGCGTGCTCCGCCCGCCGGACGGCGGCTGCTCTCCCAGGTGTGCGTCTCCCGGACCTGACCGGGCCCGCGCCGGGCTCCCCGTCGACGGGGCCCGGGCGCGCCGCGTCCTGCCCGCACACACCGGAAGACACCTCGAACGATGACTCACCACTCCCGCCCGCACGCCCACCCCCGCGCACGCGCCCTGGCGCTCGCCGCAGGCGCCGCCGCCCTGGCGGTCACGCTGACCGCCTGCGGCTCCGCCGCGACGAGCGGGACCGACCACGGCGGGGCGGCGCACGGCACCACCACGGCCGCCGCCCCCACCGCCGGTACCACCACCACGGCCGCCGCCCCCACCGGCGCCCACCAGGGCCACGGCGTGCCCGCCGTGCCGGAGCCGGCCGCCTCCTCCACCCCCACGACGGCCGCCCCGTCCGCCGAGCGGAACGGCTACCGCCTCACCTCCGACACCGGGACGCTCGCTGCGGGGACCCCCGCCGCGTACCGGTTCGCCGTCACCGCGCCGGACGGCACCCGGCTCACCGCCTACCGGACCGAGCAGACCGAGCGGATGCACTTCTACGCCGTCCGGTCGGACCTGACCGGCTTCCAGCACCTCCACCCCGAGATGGCCGCCGACGGCACCTGGACCGCCCCGCTGGCCGCGCTCACCCCCGGCACCTGGCGGACGTACGCCTCGTTCGTCCCGGACAGCGGCCCCGGCAGCGGCAGCGGCCTGGTGCTCAGCCGGACGGTGACCGTCCCCGGCGAGGGCGCCGACGCCGCCGCCGGGCTGCCCGCCGCGACCGGCACCACGACGGTGGACGGGTACACCGTCACGGTCGAGGGCTCCCCGGTCGCGGGCAGGGCGGGCGAGCTGGAGGTGACCTTCGCCAGGGACGGCGCCCCGGTCACCGACCTCCAGCCGTACCTGGAGACCTTCGCCCACCTGACCGCGTTCCGCGCCGGTGACCAGGCCTTCGCCCACCTCCACCCGGAGACGAGGGCGGAGGCGAACGGCACCGGCGGCCCGACGCTGACGTTCCACGCCGAGATGCCGGCCGCCGGGGACTGGCGGCTCTTCCTGCAGTTCCGGACCGGCGGGCAGCTGCACACCGCCGGCCTGACCCTCACCGTGGCGTAGCACCACCGCGGCACCGCACGGCACCACGGCGCCACGGCGCCACGACAGCACGGCGCCACCCACCGCACGGCCGGACACCCGGACGCCGGGAGGTCACCGCGACGAGGGCCACATCAGCCCCCGCGCCGGTGACCTCCCGGCACCGGTGGGCGAAGATGGACCGGTGACCACACCGCGCACCGCTCCCCGGCTGATAGCCACCGACCTGGACGGCACCCTGCTCTGCTCGGGCGGAACCGTCACCGAGCGCACCGCCGCCGCCCTGGCAGCCGCGGAGGCGGCCGGGGTCCAGGTGGTGTTCGTGACCGGCCGCCCGCCGCGCTGGATGAAGCAGGTGAGCACGCACATCGGCGGCCACGGGGTGGCGATCTGCTCGAACGGCGGCGCGGTGGTGGACGTGCGGCGCGGCGAGCTGCTGGAGTCGTTCCCGCTGGCGGCCGAGGCCGCGCTCGCCGTGGTCGAGCGGCTGCGCAAGAAGCTCCCGGGCACCGCGTTCGCCTTCGAGTACCCGGCCGGGTTCGCCCGCGAGCCCGGGTACGAGGTCCGGATGTGGGGCCAGGACGAGAACCACCCGATCGGTCCGGCGGAGGAGCTGCTGGGCACGGGCGGGGCGGTGCAGGGGCTGTTCAAGCTGCTCGCCAAGCACCCGGACCTGGACCCGGACAAGCTGCTCGGCGAGGCCCGGGAGGCGGCCGGCCACCTGGCCGAGATCACCCGCTCGGCGCCGATCCCGCTGCTGGAGATCAGTGCGCCCGGCGTCACCAAGGCCAGCACGCTGGCTCGTTGGTGCGCGGCGCGCGGGATCGACCGGAGCGAGGTGGTGGCTTTCGGCGACATGCCGAACGACCTGGAGATGCTCGCCTGGGCCGGCACCGCGTACGCCGTGGCCAACGCCCATCCGCAGGTGCTGGCGGCGGTGCCGCTGCACACCGTGAGCAACGAGCAGGACGGTGTGGCGGCGGTGCTGGAGCAGCTGCTCGACCACCCCCGACGCTGACCCCGGCCCGACCGCCCCCACCGCCGGCCCCGGCCACCGTCACCGTCACCGGTCCACCGGCCCCGGTCCGCCGAGCGGTCGTCCGGGCCCCCGAACGACCGCACCGGCCGGCGGAGGGGGCCCGCCGGCCGGTGCACGAGCGACTCCCGCAGGAAGCCCCCCGCAGGGGACTTCCGCAGGGCTCCGGGGGACTACCCGAAGCGCCCGTTGACGTAGTCCGAGGTCCGCTGGTCGCGCGGGTTCTGGAACACCTGCTCGGTCGGACCGGCCTCCACGATCCGGCCGGGCGTGTCGTGGGTGGCCAGGAAGAACGCGCAGGACTGCGAAACCCGCTGCGCCTGCTGCATGTTGTGGGTGACGATCACGATGGTGAGCCGCCCGCGCAGCTCCGCGATGGTCTCCTCGACGCGCCGGGTGGAGGTCGGGTCGAGCGCCGAGCACGGCTCGTCCATCAGCAGGATGTCCGGCGAGACGGCCAGCGACCGTGCGATGCAGAGGCGCTGCTGCTGTCCGCCGGAGAGCGAACCGCCGGGGGTGTGCAGCCGGCTGGCGACCTCGTCCCAGAGGCCGGCCCGGCGCAGGCTCGTCTCCACCAGGTGCTCGCGCTCGTCCCTGGCGACCTTGATGCCGGCCAGCTTCAGCCCGCTGGAGACGTTGTCCTGGATGGACATCGCCGGGAACGGGTTCGGCCGCTGGAACACCATGCCGATCCGGCGGCGGACCTCGGTCGGGCGCCGGCCGGGCCGGTAGACGTCGTCGCCGTCCAGCAGCACCTCGCCGGAGAGCGCGGCGCCGCGGATCATCTCGTGCATCCGGTTGAGGATGCGCAGGTAGGTGGACTTGCCGCAGCCGGACGGGCCGATCAGCGCGGTCACCTCACCGGCCGGCATGGCGAGCGAGACCCGCTCCAGCACCTTGTGGGAGCCGAACCAGGCGGAGACGTCACGGGTCTCCAGCCCGGCCAGCACGGGCTCCTCGCCGTGGGTCTCGTAGTGCGCGTCCTGCGGGTACAGCAGCTGCTGCCCCTCGTACCCGGCGTACGCGCCGGGGCCGGGCGGGACGGCGGGAAGGGTGATCGTGGTCTCGGACGGTCCGGCCCCCGTGGCCTGGCCGGGCGGTACGTCGGTCATCGGTGCATCCGTCATCGGTACGGTCCTCCGGGCGCGCGTCAGTAGAGGTTGGGCAGCAGGGCGGCGGCGTTCTCGTAGACCGCCCAGAGCAGCGCGCCGACCACCGGCGCGAGGCTGAGGTAGGCCGCCGAGCGGTGCCAGTACCGGGCCAGCACGATCGCGGCGACCACCGCGCCGAGCAGGCCGAGCGTCCACAGCTGCAGCGTGGCCAGCGCGCCCTTGTCGGCGGCCAGCGCCTTGTCGTAGGGCACGGTGCGGGGCCGGCCGCCCGGGTTGGCCTGCGGCTCGCCGTCCAGCCGGGCGCCGATCATCACCGTCGATCGCGGGATCCAGTCGGAGTCCCCGGTGACCAGCACCATCCGGTTGCGGGCCGGGTCCGCGATCGGGTGGTCCTCGTCGCCGTACACGTTGACGGTGTAGGTGAACTTGCCCTGCCCGGTGGTGGCTTCGATCTTGTCCCCGACCCGGAGCTTGGTCAGTTCGGCGAACGGCGCCCCGAAGGTCGCGCCGCGGCCGAAGAGCACCGCGACGCCGGTCTGCCCGGGCAGCGCGGTGTCCCGCCGGTGGCCGGGACCGCGCATGAGGTCCCGGCCGGTGGTGCCCTCCACCACGACCACGTGGTGCAGCCCGATCGCCGGGATGTCCAGCAGCGCGACCGGATCGCCGCTCCCGGCCGCGCCGGTCGGGGCGGTGGCCTTGGCCAGCTGGTCCCGGAAGGACTTGTAGGCGGTCGACTGGAAGTGCTTCTCCTGGACGTGCGAGAGGGTGAAGAGGTAGCCGACGAAGCCCAGGGTGAGCGCCGCCAGCAGGCTCACCGCCCAGGCCCCCTGGAGGAACCGGATCCGCCCTGCGGTCCGCCCGGGGCCGGACGGCCCGTCCGGCCCGTCCGGCTTGGGCGCGGTCCCGGGGGTGTCCGGCTCGACGGCCGGGGCCGGCGCGGGCTGCGCCGGGGCCGTCGGCTTCTCCAGCGCCGGGGCCGTCATGACCGGCCGCCGTTGTTCGCGCGACGGCGCAGCAGGCGCCGTCCGAGCAGCGGCGGGACGATGACCACGGCGAGCAGTTCGAGCGCGGTGAGGGTGCTCAGCGTCCAGTCCTCGGGGCGGCCGCCGACCTCCACGACGTTGGCCGCGACCTCGGTGGCGGCACCGCCGCGGCCGCGCGCGACCACCTGACCGGTCTGCGGGTCGACGACGTCCTCGGCCGCGGCCTCGCCGTCGGCCGGAGCGCCGTTCGGGTCGGCGGCCGCGGCGGGATCGCCGGGCGCGACCTCGCCCGTGCCGCCGGTGGCCGCCGCACCGCCGGTGGCCGCGGCGCCGCCGGCTGCCGCACCGCCCGCTGCCGCACCGCCCGCGCCGGTGGAGCCGGGTGTCTGGGTGTTGCCGGTCTTGCCGGTGCCGGCCTTGTTGCCGGTGGTCCCGGTGGAGCCGGTGGCCGCCGCGCCGCCGCCGGTCGCCGCCGCGCCGCCCGAGGCGGCGGTGCCACCCGCTGCCGCGCCGCCGCCGGTGGCCGCGGCCCCGCCGGAGCTGCCGCCCGAGCTGCCGGCGCCGCCCGTCGACGGCTTGCCGTCCACGATCTTGCAGTCCAGCGGCTGGCCCTTGGCGTCACAGGCGCTGGGCTGCGGGGCGCTGTCCAGGATGGTCAGCCGGCCGGCGGCGTTGAAGGTCGGGTTGTTGCAGTTGGAGAGGGTGTTGGGGTCGACCGGGCTGGCGTTGCCGGGGATGTGCTGGGCCTGGAGCAGTCCGCCGCGGACCAGGCCGCGCGGGATGGGCGAGTAGCCGAGGTCGTCGGCCTCGCCCTGGCCCTGGCAGAGCACGTAGGAGAGGAACTTGCTCAGTGCGCCGCCCTTGTCGTTGCTGAAACGCGGGAGCGCCTTGAGGGAGTTGGCCCGCGGCACCACCAGGTAGCTGTAGCTGGAGAGCGGGTAGGAGCGGGCGTCCGAGTTGGTGTAGACCTCGTCCAGGTTCTGCTGGAGGTAGTTCGGGTCGTCCGGCGAGGTGTTGTCGTCGACACCGCGGATCTTCGCGGCGGTGAGCGCGATGGCGACGTTGGGGGCGGTCGGCAGGACGTAGTAGCCGGCCGGGTTGAGGACCTTCACCACCGGCCAGTCGCTGCGCTTGGCGAACGCGTACTCGTCGTAGCCGATGGTGCCGTCGCCCGAGCTGGCCTTGATGTAGCCGGCCACCGTGTCCGAGCCGTTCTGGGCCGTCATCCGGCCGGACGGCGGGAAGAACTCGGTGAACTCACCGCAGGAGACCTTGTTGACGGACTTGCAGTACTCCTCCCACTGGGCGGGGAAGGTGTGGCTCATCCACCGGGTGAACTGGGCCGTCGCGCCGGAGCCGTCCGAACGGATCACCGGGGTGATCGGCAGGTTGGGCAGCGTCCGGCCGTAGTCGGCGGTGACCTTCGGGTCGTTCCAGTTGGTGATCTTGCTGGTGAAGATGTCCATGATGGTCTGGGGCGAGAGCCGCAGGTCGCGGACCTGCTTGCCACCGATCTTCAGGTTGTACATCAGCGCCGTGCCACCGGCGGTGATCGGGACGTAGGAGTAGCCGTACACCGGGTTCTCCACGCCGCCGCCGCCGCTGCGCAGGACCTCCTCGCTCGCACCGGTGTCGATCTTGGTGCGGAACGGCACGTCGGAGGCGGTGAAGTCGTTCTGGCCGATGGACCACTCCTGGCGGCCGCGGGCCGAGCCGACGGCGCTGAAGTCGATCTGGATGCCCTGGGGCCCGACGTCCTGGCGCCACTGGTCGATCGCCGGGTACGCCCAGCTGGAGCCGCTGGCGGTCAGCGCGACGGCCGCGTGCGCCGGGGTGGCCTGCCCCAGCAGCAGCGAACCGGCCGCGAGCAGGGTGGACATCAGCACGGCCAACGGGCGTGCCAGGGGGCGGCGTTCGGCCTCCCGCGACATGGGAACTCCTCCGGTACTGAGGGTGGTCGATCGGAACATCAGTGCTCCACGGTGGCGACGACGGGACCGCCGAGGTGGGCGGGGGTGGGCTGCTCCGGCCGGGGGGCCCGAGCGGGTTGGGCGGCGCGGGCGAGCTTGCGCTTCTGGCGCCGGCTCATCTCTCCGGGGCCGCGACCGCCGAGCAGACGCGCGGTGACGAAGAGGATCATCACCACCGCCATCAGGGTCAGACCGGCGGCGAAGGCGCGCGCGGTCATCTCGGGGACCGGCAGCTTGACGTAGCTCCAGATGTAGAGCGGCAGCGAGATCTGCTGCCCCTCCAGGGGGTTGGCGTTGAGGCGCGAGGTGAAACCGGCCGTCAGCAGGACCGGCGAGGTCTCGCCCACCGCGCGCGCCATGCCCAGCACGACGGCGGTCACCAGACCGCGCCGCGCGGTCGGCAGCACGACGTTCCAGACGGTCCGCCACTGGCTGCCGCCGAGCGCGTACGAGGCCTCCCGCAGGGTGCCCGGCACCAGGCGGATGACGACCTCGGCGGCCCGGGTGACGATCGGCATCATCATCACCATCAGCGCCAGGGAGGCCGCGAAACCGCTCTTCTCGAACCCGAAGGTGAGGATGACGACGCCCAGGATGAAGAGGCCCGCGACGATCGACGGCAGCGCCGTCATCGCCTCCACCAGCGTCCGGACCGGACGGGCCAGCCGGCCGCCGATCTCCGACATGAAGACGGCTGCGGCGATGCCCAGCGGGACGGCGAACAGCGTGGCCAGGCCGAGCTGTTCGAGCGACCCGACGACCGCGTGGAGTGCGCCGCCGGAGGTGATCGGGGAGAGCGAGGCCGTGCTCACCATCGTCTCGGTGAAGAAGTTGCTGTGCTGGGCCGCCTCGAACCCCTTCGAGGCGACGTAGCCGATCTGGTCGGCGATCAGCCCGACGACGAACAGGCCGGAGCTCCAGGCGACCACGGCCACCAGTCGCTCACGGACCAGGAGCGGGCCCCACTGCATCCGGCCGAGGAGGAAGTAGCCGACGAGGAAGAGCACGTACCAGCAGAACAGGAAGCCCAGGGCGCCGCTGAACGGGAGCACCCGCTCGTACAGCACCCAGTCCAGTCCCAGCGCGCCGACCAGCGCGCCGGCGATCGTGAAGAAGTCGTCGCGGGTGGTCCCGCCGAGCTTCAGTTTCCGCTCCGGACGCGGGTCCTTCCGGTTCGGTTCGGCGTGCGGCTCGTCCGGCAGGGGCGTCGCGGGTGCCACGGCGGGCGGCCTGTCGAGGGTGGTCATCGGTGCGTCCCTTCACGGCGGAGCGGAAGCGGTCGGCGGGCCCGGCGGCGGGTGCTCCGGCCCGCCCCGGGGTCCTGGTCGGCCGCGGCGCCCTTTCGGGGCGGCCGCCCCCGGTCGGTCGTGCTTCTCTGGTCGGCCACGGCTCAGTCCACCGTCGCCGAGCCGGAACGGGAGCGCGAGATCACGAAGCTCGCCGCCACGTTGACCAGCAGGGTGATCCCGAACAGGACCAGGCCGGCCAGCATCAGCGCGGAGAGGGCCAGCCTGTCCGACTCGCCGAACCGCAGCGCGATCAGCGCGGAGATCGAGTTGCCGCCGTTCTCCAGCACGTGGGTCATGGTCTTGAAGCTCGGCGAGATGATCAGCGCGACGGCGATGGTCTCGCCCATCGCGCGGCCGAAGCCGAGCATCACGGCCCCGATCACACCCCCGCGCCCGAACGGCAGGACCACCGTGCGCACCATCCCCCAGCGGGTGGAGCCGAGCGCGTACGCGCCCTCGCGTTCGCCCTGCGGGGCCTGCGAGAACACCTCACGGCTGAGCGAGATGATGATCGGAATGATCATCAGGGAGACCACCACGCCCGCGACGAAGGTCGACGAGGTGTAGGAGGTGGCGATGTCTCCGGTGCGCACCTTGAGGAAGGGGATCACGTCACCGAGGTGGTTGGAGGCCCAGCGCGCGAGCCCGATGATCTGCGGCTGGAGGAAGAACAGCCCCCAGAGCCCGTAGACGATGCTGGGGATCGCCGCCATCAGGTCGACCAGTGAGATCAGCGTCGCGCGCAGCCGCACCGGTGCGTACTCGGAGATGAAGACCGCCGTGGTGATGGCGACCGGAACGGCGATCGCCAGCGCGATCACGGCGATCAGGATGCCGTTCGGCAGAACGGCCGCGATGCCGAAGTTACCGGCCTGGGTCTGCCACTTCTGCTCCGTGAAGAAGTCGAAACCGACCACGCGCAGGGCATCGGCGCCGCGCAGGATCAGGAAGAACGCGATCAGCCCCATGATCACGAAGACCGAGAGGCCCGCGGTCCGCAGCATGCCGCGGAACACCCGGTCGCCGGGCGTGGCGGGGGCGGTGATGGTGCGGGGTACGTCGGGGTCGGGCTGGCGTGGAGCCTCGGCGAACGGTGCCGCGGGCTCGGCGGCGGCTGTCATGGTCTGCTCTCCGGCGCACTCGGTGGGAACTGCTCGGTCCAGGGATCACGGTGGTCGGGGGAGGACGCCGGGCGCGATTCCCCGGGGAAGGGCGCCCGGCGACGGGAAGCGGACTCGGCGGGGCCGGGACGGCGGCCCCGCCGAGTCCTCACCGACCGGGCGGCGTCAGGGGCTGCGGCGGATCCGCGCCCAGACCCCGCGGGTGGCGGCGGTCAGCCGCGCACCGGCCGGGGTACCGCCCAGAACGAGCGCCGCCGGGCCGCCGACCAGCAGCACCAGGCCGGCGATCAGGGCGATCGGCAGCAGCAGCCGGGCACTGCCCGAGCGGTCCGCCGACGGCGAACCGGCCGCCACCGGCGCCGCCGCGAGCGGCCCGCCGTTCTGGCTCGGTGCGGCGCTCGGCGCCGGCTTGGCGGCGGCCGGTGCGGTCGCCGCCGGAGCGGGCGCGCCGCCCGCCGTTGCGCCGGAACCGCCGGTGGCCGAGCCGCCGACGCCTCCCGACGTGCCGGAGCTCCCCGACGTGCCGGAGCCGCCGGACGTGCCCGAGGTGCCGGACGTGCCCGACGAACCGGAGGACGAGGCGCTGCCGTCGGTCACCGGCGTACCCGTCGTCCCGGTACTGCCCGTCGTGCCGGTGCCCCCGGTCGTGCCGGTGCCGCCCGTGCCCGAACTGCCGCCGGTCGTGGCACCACCGGTCGACGTGCCGCCGGTCGTCCCGGCCCCGCCGTCCGTGCCACCGGTCCCGGAGGGGTTCTCCCCGCCGCCCGGTGTGGTCGGCGGCTTCTGGTTGCCCGGCCACTTGCCGTCCTGCGCGGTCACGTGCTGGACCGCGTCCTGGGCCTGCGCCCGCTGCTCCTTGGTCAGCGCGAGGAAGCCCTCGGGCAGCCGGCCCGGCTCGACGCCGTACAGCTGGCCGGTGTCGGTGACGGTCTTGAGGAACGTCCCGATCGCCGCCGCCTTCTCCGCCGGCACACCGCCGGTCGGCACCATCGCGTACTGCACCGTGGTCAGCGGGTACGCCCGCTGGTCACGGGCGTAGGCGCTGTCCGTGGCGCCGTAGGGCAGCAGCTGCGTCCCGGTCGCGGGGTCCACCGGCATGTCCGCGACGGCGGACTGCAGGGTGTCCCGGGACGGCGAGACGAAGGCACCGGCCGCGTTCTTGAGCGAGGCCTCGGGGATCGCGTAGGCCTTCGCCTGGGCGCTGTCCAGGATCGCGAACAGCATCCGCTCGCCGATCACCTGCGGGTAGAACGACGGGTGGTTGCCCTGGGCGTCCGGGTTGGCCTGCTTGGCCGTCACTTGGCCCTGCTGGATGAACCGCAGCACCTGGTTGAGGCTGGTCTGCAGCGGGTTCCACTCGAACTGCTTCCAGTGCTTCACGTGGTCCGGCAGCGGCGTGCCTCCGGGCGTCTCCACCCCGCCGCTGTCGTCCTCCCGGACCAGCTGGTCGGTCGGGTAGCCGCCGAACTCGGGCCGCATGTAGCGCGTGTTGACCCGGGTGCCCCAGGGGTCCTGCTCGCCCTCCAGGAACCGCGCCGCCTCCGGGTCGCTCGCGATCCACGAGGTCAGCTGGTAGGTCAGGTCGGTCGAGGTGCCCAGCACGATCGGCAGGGACTTCTCCGGGCCGCCGCCGCACTCGGGCCAGGCGAGGCCGCTCGTCGGGGGCAGCGGGTTCAGCGAGCGGAACTCCTCGTCGGCGAAGATGCAGTTCGGGTTGTTGCCGACCGTGGGCATCTCGATCCCGGGGGCCCGGTAGCTCTGGGTCAGCAGCTTCGCGACCAGCCGGGCGTTGAGCTTCATGTCCCGGATCTGCCGACCGGTCGGCGAGTCGACCAGGAAGGCCACCGAGATCCCGGTCGTCGCCAGCGGCGCGTAGACGTACGGCCGCGTCGGCGGATCCCGGTCAGGGAGCGCGGTGAGGCCGACGTCGCGGGTCCCCCGCAGGAACGACTGCCGGGCCTGCGGCTCGCCGCCGCCGGAGGAGTACTGGACGGTCAGCGGGGTCTTGCCGAGGCACAGCCCCGTGATCCACTGCTGCATGGCGCGGTTGAGCATCTCAAGGCCGGACACCACGAAGTCGTTGGCCCGGACGCCGCAGTCCTCGGGAGTGGCGTTGAAGGTGAGCGGGATGACGACCCGGTTGGCCCACGCGCACTGCTCGTTGCCGTTCATCCCCGTGAACGGGTTCTCGTACCCGGTCATGATCACGTCGGTGGCCGTGTAGAAGATCGCCCCGTCGTTGTCGATCATGTGGTCGGCGCAGTCCGGCTGGCCGTTCCGCATCCCGTAGAGGTCCAGCGGATCGCCGCCGTAGTTGGCCTCGACCACGATCGAGCAGGGGTGGGCGGCGTCGCAGCCGAGCGAGGGGCTCAACCGCGAGGACCGCACCTCGATCGGCGCCGTACCGGAGCCGTCCGCCCCGGTGACCGCGATCGCCATGTTGCTCGGCAGGTCGGGGGCGGTGGTGCCCTGGGGGGGGTACTTCTGCTCGAAGCCGGCCGCCGGGTCGGCACCGAACATGGTGCTGCCGTAGCAGTCCATGACCTTCGGGTCGGTCCCGCGGCACTGGTAGATCCGGACCGGGTACATCACCTGGTCGGAGTTCTGCTGCACGGCCGTGGCCTGTTCCCCGGTCCTCAGCACGCTCGGCGTGAAGCCGCTCCAGGAGACCTGGATCACCTGGTCGGTGAGGCTCTCCGTCTGCGAGACGGTGACGCTCCCGTTGGAACCGTACGTTCCCGTACCCGGCTCCGCGCCCGGTATCCAGACCTTCGGCCCGGTCACCGTCTTCGCCGAGGCCGCCAGGGCCTGCGGGGCGGTGCCGAGCCCGATCGGCACCGTCACCAGGGCACCCACCACGGCGAGGACGAGTGTGAGCGAGGGTAGTCGCCGGCGCCACCGCCCTCTTTCTCTCGGGTCGGGTACGCGGATTCTCATGGCGGGTACCTCCGGGAATCGCGAGCCGCACACGAGGGCGGCACGAGGGAATGGTCGCGTTGAGGGGTGACGGCTCCGGTTGCCTACTATTCGGCCATCCGGACATGGCCGGATCAGGTCGACCGGATGTACGAGAACACAACGCGACGACTCCGTACCGGAGTTGGGAACTCCGCATACGAGCGGGCCCGCGCCGGAGCGCGGGCCCGTCATGGTGCGGCGATCACTGACGGGCCGCGGTTCAGCTGCCCTGAGTGAACGTCAGGGCGAAGGTGCCGACCGACTGCCCGGCCTTGAAGAAGCTGGTCTTGAGCTTGGAGTCCAGGTACTCCGCGCCGGCGGCGTCCAGCTGGAGGTCGGTGGTGTTGAGCGTCTGGACGGCGCCGTTGCGGCCGATCTGGCTGTCGCCGGCCGGGTCCAGCAGGGCGACGGGCGCGGTGCCGCCGACCGGCACGCCGGAGATCTGCCAGGAGTCGACACTGAAGTGGAGCTGCTTGAAGGTGGCGCTCTTGCCGGTGAAGACGTTGATGAAGAGCAGGCCGCCACCGAGGTCGATGTCGCCGTAGTAGCCGGAGAGGTTCGCCGAACCGCCGGTCACCGGGAAGGTGGTGGAGATGCCCGTGGTGCTGTCGTACGACGGGGCGGCGGTCGGCAGCGGGATGACGACGATGCCGTTGAGCGCCTGGTCCTTCAGGAAGGTGGTGCTGGAGTTGACCACCGCGCTGCCGGTGGACGGCGTGCTCGCCGGGGCCGTGTCGGCGACGGCCGCACCACTCATGCCGGTGACGGCGAGGACGACGGCGGTACCAGTGGCGGCGAGACGGGCGCGGGTACGGGACATGCTGGACTCCTAAGGAGAGGTGAAAGGTTGTGCTGGGTGGAGCAGACGACCAGGAGGTCGCCTCGTCGGCACCGGCCCCGCACTGCCCGGCGGGGTCGGCGGCCGAAGATCTGGCCCGGGAACGGCGCCGCGGCCCGGCTGCGGGCCCGGCGGCCGGTGCGCCCGGCGCGGCCGGAAGCCGGTCAGGAGAGGGTGCCGCAGAGGCCGGCGGGCAGCGGGAGGAAGCCGTGGGTCTTGATGTCGGTCACCGCGGTCGCGTTCCCGCAGATCCAGCCGGTGGTCCCGAGGAAGTTCCGTAGGGCGGTGCCCTGGGGGGTGTTCGCGACGTAGGCGGCCTGCCGGACCACGTCGTGCACCAGCCCCCCGTAGAGCGACCCGGCGAACGGCGCGTTGATCGCGGTGGTCGTGGTGTCGACCGGCGGGATCCCGTTCACCGCGCGGACGGTCAGCGGGCCCGGCGCGTCGCCCGGGAGGCTGCGGCCGAAGTACACCTGGCCGATGTAGTGGCCGACCGAGTAGGGGAACACCGCGTCCGGGTCGTTGAGCAGCGGGTGGAGGCCCTGGTTCTCGACCGGGGTGGTCGTGACACACCCGCCCGGGATCACCGAGGTGCCTCCGCCGACGGCCCTCAGGAAGCGCAGCCGGGTGCCGGAGTCGGCCGGCGGCAGGAAGGGCTTGATGACGGCGTTCGGCAGCAACGGGTTGATCTGCTGCCAGTTGGTGAAGGTGCACTCGTAGATGCCCTTCAGCTCGGTCGAGGTCAGACCGACCGGCGCGTTGCCGCCCGACGTGGCCGCCCAGGAGACCGCGTCCTTGGCCAGGGCCACGAAGCTGTTGGTCGCGGGGTCGGAGGGCAGCCGGCCCCGGTCCGACCTGACGAAGTCGACCCCGTTGGGGTTCGCCTGGAGCGCGACCAGACCGTTCTGGAGTCCGAGGGGCCGGGAGGCGGCGGGGAGGCCCGTCTTCAGCGTGATGATCGGCGTTCCGACCGCGTCGAAGCTGTACGCCCGCGGCGCGGTCACGTTGCCCAGGGACGTCAGGTAGGCGTTGTAGTCGGCGGTCAGCTGGTTGAGCAGCGGGGCGGTGGTCTGCGAGCCGACGCCGACGATGGAGTTCGGTGCGGGGACGACTCCCCCGGGCGGGTCCGCGGCGGCGGAGCCGCTCCCCAGGCCCGCCAGTGAGGCGGTGACCGCCGTGACGGCGAGCAGCTTGCCCAAGACTGTGCGCATCGTTCCCCTGCTCCCTGTGCGGCGGTCGTCCGGTGGGGCCGGCGGCCACGGGCGCGAGGCCCGTGACCGCCGGGTGGTGCACTCGGTGCGGATCGTGCGGGTGGCGCGGTGGATCAGATGTGGGTGGTGGAGCCGCAGGCGCCGTTCGGGAGGGCCAGGAAGCCGTAGTCCTTGATGATCGTGGAACCGGCACCACCGTTGGTGCAGATCCAGCCGCCGACACCGAAGATGGCGCGCAGCGCGACACCGTGGGCGTCGGTCGCGGTCCACTCGGCCTCGCGGACCACGTTGTAGATCACGCGGCCGTAGGCGGTGGCGGCGAAGGTGGAGTTGATGACCTTCGGGGTGGCGGTGCTGACCGGCACGATGCTGTTGATGTCACGGATGGTCAGCGGGCCCTGGGCGTCGCTGCCCGAGGCGTGGCCGTTGAAGACCTGGCCGATGTAGTGGGCGACGGAGTAGGGAACGACCGCGTTGGCGTCGTTCAGGACCGGGTCGGTGCCCTGGTTCTCCTGGACGAGCGGGTTGGCCGTGACGCAGGCGCCCGGGACGACGGCGGTGGCGCCGCCGATGGCCTTCAGGAAGAAGGACCGGGTGCCGGAGTTGGTCTGCGGCAGGAAGGGCTTGATGGTGGCGTTCGGCAGGGTCGCGCTGATCTGCGTCCAGTTGGTGATGGTGCACTCGTAGATGCCCTTGAGCTGGGCGGTGGTCAGGTTGGACGGCGCGTTGCCGCCCGACTTGGCCGCCCAGGAGACCGCGTCCTTGCCCAGGGTGACGAAGATGTCGGTGGCCGGGTCGCCGAGCTGCGGGCCACGCGAGGAGCGGGCGAAGTCGACCGTGGTGCTGGTGTTGGTGTTCAGCGCGTTGATGCCGGCGCCGGAGCCGTTCGGGCGGGCGATCGAGGTCGCACCGGTCTTGGTGGTGATCGGCGAGGAGCCGGTCGCGTCCCAGCTGTAGAGGCGCGGCAGGGTGCTGCCGGCCGGCAGGGAGGCGTTGTAGCCGACCGAGAGGCCGTTCAGGACGGCCTGGGTGGTGTCCGAGCCGACGCCCACGATGTCCTGGGCGAGCGGCAGGGTCGGCAGCGTCGACGGGTCGGCGACGGCGGTGCCGCTCGCGACGGTGACGACCGAGGTCGCGATGGCGGCGGCGGCGAGCAGCTTGGCAGCGGTCTTGCGCATGTTCCGGTTCCTCCGGTGGGAGAGACGTACATCGCTTGCCCGGGTACTGGTTGTCAGTCCCGGGGCCGGGTGACCGCGTCCGCGGCGGCCTCTCCGGCAGTGCCGATCCTGTCGGTCGGCGCGGTTCCGTCGGAAGGGTGGTCAGTGACCCGGGGGGATTGTCGATATCTCGGTTCGGAGAGGTTTAGCGACTGGTCAGGATGGTCGAGCAGGGTGGTAAATCCGCAGGTGGGAGGCCGGTTACGTTCTTCTCCAGGTGGCGACTCGGGGGTTTGCCGGAAACCTGCGCTTCACCGGAAAAGGGGGGAAGGGGAGAGGTGGGGCGAGCGGGAACGGGCACGGGACCGCGACGAGCAGGAAGAACGGGCCGCACCGGCGAACGGGCCACCGGGAGGAGCACGGGCGCAGCTCCGCAGCGGCACCGGGGCGGGCGCGGCGGGCGCGGCGGGGAGAGGAGGGGCGACCGGAGGCCCGGACTACCAGGGCCAGGTGCCGTCGCGCCCGAGCCGGCGCAACTCCTGGCCCAGGTGCTGGAGCCCGGCGCGGAAGCCCTCCACGCCGGCCTGGCACTGGTCCCGTCTCAGGTAGCCGCGCGCGCTGCGCGCCACCGGGCCGGCCGCGTCGGCGGCGCCCGGACGGGTGGTGCGGACCGGCAGGTAGGCCGTCCAGACCCAGAGCCGCGCGTCGGACTGGCCGACGGTACATCGCAGCACGGTCCGTTCGATGATCAGTTCCCGGAGGGCGTCGGCGAGTTCCGCCTCGCTCCGGTAGGTCCGCACGCCGACGCCGAGTTGCCGCCCGTTGGCGGCGCGCAGCGCCCAGCCGAGGCAGCGGTCCCCGGCCGGGACGGTCAGCAGCTTCGGTCCGCGTCGTTCAGCGGACATCGGGGAACCTCAACGACACTCCACGGTCCGGGAGTTCGAGAGCGGGTTGCTTCGCCAGCAGCACCACGAAGCGACGGAAGGCGTTCTGACAGGTCGCGTACCGCTCGTACGCGCGGCTGGACCGGACCTCCGGGAGGGCGCGCGAGCCGGGGATGACCCAGACCCACCCGATGCCGTCCCGGACGTGCGTGATCCGGGCGGTGAGGCTCTCGGCCCCGGCCCGTAAGCCGTCGAAGCCGCGCTCCGCCTCCCCGGCCGTGTCGTACGCCGCCGCGGTCACGGCCACCACCCGGCCGTTGGGCGCCTTCAACTGCCAGCGGTACCGCCCGTCCGGTGCACGTTCTGCTCGAAACCCCCCTCGACTTGCCCCCGCTGCGGTGTGACCGCGGCCAGACGCGTCCACTGCTCCCCCACAGTCCGGTACCTCTCCGAGACGGGAGTAAAGCTATGTGTGCACACGAGACCGCCGGAAGCCCAGGAAATGCACAACTTGCTCCGTTGGCCGGGAAGTTCTCTCTCGTTAAACTTTCACCGGGTGCACACCAACCGCGCGCCAACCACTCCCGGAGCCGCTCCGCACCGTCCACAAACAGTTCGAACCGGGCCCATCACCTGCACGGGTGTTCAGAGCCGGGCCGTCCAGCGCACCCTGGTGCCCCGCCCGTAGGGCCCGGGCTCGTGCCAGGCGTCGCCGCCGAGTGCCTCGGCGCGCCGGGTCAGGTTGCGCAGGCCGCTGCGCCGGCCGCCCTCGGGGATGCCGACGCCGTCGTCGGTGACGGTCAGCAGCACGCCGGGCCGGCCGCCGCGGTCGAGGGACTCCGGGTCCCCGCCCACCGGGTGCCCGGCGTCGTCCAGGTGCACGGTCGCCTCGACCTCCACCCCGACCCGGGACGCCCGCGCGTGACGGGCCGTATTGGAGAGCATCTCCCTCAGCGCCGCCAGGAGTTGACGACCCGGTTTCTCGCCGACCAGGCTCTCCACCGGCCCCATGAAGGAGACCGAGGGCTTGAAGCCGAGCGCCGCCGCGGCCTGGCTGCACTCGCGCAGCACCCGGGTGCGCAGGGTGTCGGGCGCGTCGCCGTGGTTGTCGTGCTGGAGGGCGTAGATCGTGGTGCGGACCTCCTGGATGGTGGCGTCCAGCTCGTCCACCGCCTGGCCGATCCGGACCCTCACCTCCGGCACCACGGCCCGCCGGGCGGCGCCCTCCAGCATCATCCCGGTGGCGAACAGCCGCTGGATCACCAGGTCGTGCAGGTCGCGGGCGATCCGGTCGCGGTCCTGGAAGACGGCGAGGCGCTGCTGGTCCCGCTGGCCCTCGGCGAGCCGCAGGGCGAGCGCGGCCTGCGAGGCGAAGGTCTCGGCGAGCTGCTTCTCGGCCTCGGTGAACGGCAGTGCGCCGCGCGGGCGCCAGACGCAGAGCCCGCCGAGCACCCGGCCGGCGGCGACCATCGGCACCGCCAGCGACGGGCCGAAGCTGCGGGCCGCCCGGATCACCACGCTCGGGTCGGTGGACATGTCGTCGAGGTGGACGCTCTCCCCCTTGAGCAGCCGGGCCGCGAAACTGTCCGGCGGGAGCAGCTCGCCGCGGACGAACTCGGCGGCCTCGCCGGAGGCGTGGGCGATCCGCATCTGTGCGGCCTCGGCGCCTGCGTCGGCGTCCACGTCCGCGGTCGGCAGCAGGATCATGCCGAGCGCCGCGTCGGCCAGCTCGCGGACCTGCTCGGCGGCGACGGTCAGCGCGACCTCCGCCTCCTCGGTGGAGAGCAGCGCGGTGGTGACGGCGGCGGCGCCGGCGATCCAGCGCTCGCGGCGCCGCCCCTCCTCGTAGAGGCGGGAGTTCTCGATCGCGACGCCGGCGGCGGCGGCGAGCGCGTGCACCACCTGCTCGTCCTCGGGGGTGAAGGCCCCGCCGCCCTTCTTCTCGGTGAGGTAGAGGTTGCCGAACACCTCGTCCCGGATCCGGATCGGCTCGCCGAGGAAGGTCCGCATCGCCGGGTGGTGCGGCGGGAAGCCGTACGAGCGCGGGTCGGCGCCGAGGTCGCTCAGCCGCAGGGGCTCGGGGCGGTCGATCAGGACGCCGAGGATGCCCCGTCCGACCGGCAGCTCGCCGATCTCGGCGGCGTTGCCGTCGTCGATCCCCACGTGGATGAAGTCGGACAGTCCGTGCCCGCCCGGGGCGATCACGCCGAGGGCCGCGTACCGGGCGTCGACGAGCTCGGCGGCGCCGGTGGCGATCCGGTGCAGGGTGGCGTGCAGGTCGAGCCCGGCTCCGACCGAGACCACCGCCTCCAGCAGCCGCTGCATCCGGTCGGTGACGGCGGCGGCGGACTGCAGCCGCTCGGCGACCTCGGTGACCAGGGTGTCCAGGCCGAGCGAGGCGATCTCGGGCACCCGGTGCGGGGCCGGGTCGGTGCCGGGTTCGGGCGCCGGCTCCGGCCCGGCGGGCGCAGCGGGCACGACGGGCACGACGGGCACGGCACGGCCGGTCCGGCCGGTCGGGCCCGGTGGCACGACGGGGTCGGCGGGAACGGCGGGAACGGCGGGGTCGGGCGGCAGGGATGGCGAGGGGTCCATGGTGACGAGCGTAGTTTGTACGGTTTTCCGCCGAAGTAGCGACGCGACCGTCGCCGGTCAGGCCGCCACCGGCACCAGCAGGCCGTCCGCCTCCCGCTCGCGCTCCCGCATCGCCCGCAGCCGCCCGCCCGGCTCGGCCACCAGCTCCGACCACCGGCCCCGCTCGACCACCCGGCCGGCGTCCAGCACCAGCACCTCGTCCACCGTGGAGTCGTCCAGCCCGGCCAGCCGGTGGGTGATCAGGACGGTCGTCCGCCCGGCGGTGGCGGCCAGCAGGTCCGCGGTGAGCGCGTCGGCGGTGGGCAGGTCCAGGTGCTCGGCTGGCTCGTCGAGGACCAGCACCGGGAAGTCCGCGAGCAGTGCCCGGGCCAGCGCCAGCCGCTGCCGCTGACCGCCGGAGAGACGGGCGCCGTGCTCGCCGACCATGGTGTCCAGCCCGTCCGGCAGGGTCAGCGTCCAGTCCAGCAGCCGGGCCGCGGCGAGCGCGGCCCGCAGCTCCGCCTCGCCCGCCGAGGGCCGGGCGAGGCGCAGGTTCTCCCGGAGCGAGCTGTCGAAGACGTGCGCGTCCTGGGCGCAGAGGCCGATCACCCGGCGGACGTCGTCCCCCGCGAGCTCCCGACTGTCCACAGCCTGTGGACAGTCGGCGGCGAGGACCACGCTGCCGGCGCTCTGGTCCAGGAAGCGGAGCAGCGCCTGGGCGAGCGTCGTCTTGCCGGAGCCGGACGCCCCGACCACGGCGATCCGCCGGCCGGGGGTGAGGTCGAGGTCGAGACCGGCCAGCGCGTCGACCCGCTGCCCCGGGTACCGGGCGGTCAGCCCGCGCACCGCGATCGGGAGCGGCCGCTCCGGCAGCGTCGCCGGGGCGGCCGGCTCGGCGACGGCGGGCGGCGCGTCCAGCACCTCGGCCAGCCGCGCCGAGGCCGCCCGGCTGCGCCGGCGGGCTTGGACGGCGAGCGGCATCCCGGTGACCGCCTCGAAGGCCGCCAGCGGGGTGAGCACGACCACCGCCAGGCAGACCGGCGCCAGTGTGCCCGCCTGGACCCCGCGCAGGCCGACGGCCGCCGCGGCGGCCACCGTGACGCCGGTGAGCAGGGAGATCAGGCCGGTGCCGAGCGCGGCCGTGGTCGCCGAGCGGGCGGCGAGACCGGTCAGCGTGGCGTCGGCGGCCCGGACGGCGGCGAGCCGACCGGGCAGGGCCCCGGCCACGGTGAGCTCGGCCGTCCCGCTGAGGGCGTCGACCACGGTGGTGGCGAGCCGGCCCCGGGCGGGCGCCTGGCGACGCTCGGCGCCGGCCGACCAGCGGGCGGCCAGTGCCGGGACGACGGCGCCGGCCAGCAGCAGGCCGAGTCCGAGGACCAGCCCGGCGGCGGGCAGGAAGGCGCCCATCGCCGCCGCCGCGGCCAGCGACACCACGGCGGCCACGGCGGCCGGGAGCCGCCAGCGCAGGTAGTGGTCCTGGACGGCGTCGACGTCGGCGACCAGCCGGGAGAGCAGGTCGCCGCGCCGGAAGGCGGGCAGCCCGGCCGGGGCGAGCACGGTGAGCCTGCGGTAGACGGCGGCGCGCAGGGTGCCGAGGGTGCGCAGCACGGCGTCGTGCGAGACCAGCCGCTCGGCGTAGCGGAAGACGCTGCGGCCGATGCCGAAGGCGCGCACGGAGGTGACGGCCATCATCAGGTAGAGGACGGGCGGCATCTCGGAGGCGTAGGAGATGAGGTAGCCGGAGGTGGCCATCAGGGCGACGGCGCACCCGAGGGCGAGCGCGCCGAGCAGGACGGAGAGCGCCAGCCGGGGTCGGACCACGTCCGGCCCCGGTGCGTCGTCCTCCGCCGGGCCGCCCGGGGTCGGCCGTCCGCTGTGCGCGAGCACGTCCGCCGGAGCGGCGACCGGGGCCCCGGGAGCGACCGCCGGACCGGCCAGGTGGGCCCGCCGGTCGGCCGCCGCGAGCAGCGCGGGCCGGTGCGCCACCAGCAGCACGGTGCGCGCCGGGTCGGCGGACAGCTCCCGTACGGCGTCGACGACCGCCGCCTCGGAGGCGCCGTCCAGGTTGGCGGTCGGCTCGTCGAGCAGGACGAGCGGCCGGTCACCGGCGAGCAGGACCCGGGCGAGCGCGAGCCGCTGCCGCTGCCCGGCGGAGAGTCCGGCGCCGTCCTCGCCGAGCACGGTGGCGAGCCCCTGCGGCAGCCGCTCCACGAAGTCGAGGGCGTGCGCGGCCCGCAGCGCCTCCCGCAGCTCCGCGTCGGGGGCGTCCGGCCGGTAGAGCGCCACGTTCTCGGCGACGGTGCCGGCGAAGAGGTGCGGGTGCTGCGGCACCCAGGCGATCTGCCGCCGCCAGCTCTCCGGGGCGAGCTCGGCGAGGTCGTACGTCCGCCCGTCGGCGGCGGTGATCCGGACGGTGCCGGCGTCCGGGGCGGTGAGGCCGAGCAGGACGCCGAGCAGGGTGGACTTGCCGGCCCCGCTCGGTCCGGTGAGGGCGACGGTCTCGCCCGGGCGCAGGGTGAGCGAGGCGTCGTCGAGGGCGGGCGCGGTGCGGCCGGGGAAGGCGACGGTGAGCCCCTCCAGCCGGACGGTCGCCCCGGCCAGGGCGGGCGCCGGGGTGACGCCGGCGGCCGGCCGGTCGGTCTCCAGCACCCGGAAGATCTCGTCGGCGGCGGTCAGCCCCTCGACGCTGGAGTGGTAGAGCGCGCCGACCTGCCGGATCGGGGCGTAGACCTCGGGGGCGAGGATCAGGATCAGCAGCCCGGTCTCCAGGTCGAGCGTGCCGTCGACCAGCCGGAAGCCGATCGAGACGGCGACCAGCGCGACCGACAGGGTGGAGAGCAGCTCCAGCGCGAAGGAGGAGATGAAGGCGATCCGCAGGGTGCGCAGGGTGGCCCGGCGGTAGTCGGCGGTGATCCGGGCGATGGTGGCGGCCTGGGCGCGGGCCCGGTTGAACACCTTGAGCGTGGGCAGCCCCGCGACCACGTCCAGGAAGTGGTGCGAGAGCCGTGACAGGACGGACCACTGCCGGTCCATCCGCGACTGGGTGGCCAGACCGATCAGCACCATGAAGAGCGGGATCAGCGGCAGCGTGCCCGCGATGATCGCGGCGGAGGCGAAGTCGGCGCCGACGATCCGCAGCAGCACGATCACCGGGACGACGACGGCGAGCGCCAGTTGCGGCAGGTAGCGGGCGAAGTAGTCGTCGAGCGCGTCCACGCCCCGGGTGGCGAGGGCGGTGAGCTCGCCGGTGCGCCGGCCCGCCAGGTAGGCCGGGCCGAGCGCGGTGGCGTGGTCGAGCAGCCGGCGCCGCAGGGTGGACTTCACCCGGGCGACGGACCGGTGGGCGGTCAGTTCGGTGAGCCAGCCGACCAGCCCGCGGCCCACCGCGGTGAGCACCAGCAGCGCCAGCGGCGTGCCGAGCTCGTCCAGCCCGGCCCCCTGCTGGAAGCCGCGGACCACGATCTCGGCGATCAGGCTCGCCTGGACGACCACCAGGGCGGCGCCGGCCGCACCGAGCAGGACCGATCCGGCGAGGAAGGCCCGGGTGGTACGGGCGTACCCGAGGAGTCGGGGGTCGACGGGCTTCACGGCGTCAGACCTGGTCGAGCGCGGCGGCCGGGTCGTGCCCGGGGATGTGCTGGACGCCGATCCGCTTGCGGAACACCCAGTACGTCCAGCCCTGGTAGAGCAGCACGAGCGGGGTGAAGACGGCGGCCACCACGGTCATCAGCTTGAGCGTGTAGGCCGAGGAGGCGGCGTTGGTCACGGTCAGGCTCCAGCTCTCTTTCAGGGTGGACGGCATGACGTCCGGGAAGAGCGAGAGGAAGAGCATCGCGACCGCGGCCACGACGGTCGCCCCGGAGAGGACGAAGGCCCAGCCCTCGCGGCCCAGCTGGTTGGCGACCAGCGCACCGACCAGGGCGAGCACGGCGACCACCAGGGCGGCGAGGCTCCAGCCGTTGCCGCTGTCGGCCTGGGTCCAGATCAGGAAGACCGCGGCGAGCGCCGCCGCCGCCAGGCCGATCCCGAGCGCCATGGCCCGCGCCCGGTCGCGGATCTCGCCGACCGTCTTCAGCGCGGCGAACACCGCGCCGTGGAAGGTGAACAGGCTGAGCGTGACCAGCCCGCCGAGCAGCGCGTACGGGTTGAGGAGGTCCCAGAAGGTGCCGACGTAGTTCTTCTGCGCGTCGATGTCGACGCCGTGGACGATGTTGGCGAAGGCGACGCCCCAGAGGAAGGCGGGGATCAGCGAGGTCCAGAAGATCGCCTCCTCCCAGTTCCGCTGCCAGCGCGGCTCCGGCCGCTTGGCCCGGTACTCGAAGGCCACGCCGCGGACGATCAGGCAGACCAGGATCAGCAGCAGCGGGATGTAGAAGCCGCTGAACAGCGTCGCGTACCAGTCCGGGAAGGCCGCGAAGGTCGCGCCGCCGGCGGTCAGCAGCCAGACCTCGTTGCCGTCCCAGACCGGGCCGATGGTGTTGATCAGCACCCGCCGCTCGGCGGTGTTGCGGGCGAGCGGCTTGGTGAGGATGCCGATGCCGAAGTCGAAGCCCTCCAGGAAGAAGTAGCCGATCCAGAGGACGGCGATCAGGACGAACCAGACGTCGTGGAGTTCCATGGTCAATCGGTCCTATCGATCCTCAGTAGTCCTCAGTGGTCCTCGGTGGCTCGCGGTCGGCCCGCGGTCGGCCCGCGGTGCTGCCCGGGGCCGGCCGGTGCAGCTGCCGGGGCGTCAGTAGGCGAAGGCGAGCGGCTTGTCGGCGTCGTCGTCCGAGGACGGCCCCCGCAGCGACGGGTCCTCGGTGGGCGGCTGCTCGGAGGTCACCGGGCCGGCCTTCGCGTACTTGACGAGCAGCCGCACCTCGACGACGGCGAGGATCGCGTAGAGCGTGGTGAAGGTGGCCAGCGCGCCGATCTGGGTGCCGATGCCGACGTTCGGCGAGACCGCGCTGGCGGTCGTCATCAGCCCGAAGACCGCCCAGGGCTGACGGCCCATCTCGGTGAAGATCCAGCCGAAGCTGTTGGCGATCAGCGGGAATCCCATGGTGAGGATGCCGATCCGCCAGCTCCACTTGGTGAGGGACGGACCGAGCTCGCGCTTCGGGGTGAGCATCAGCCGCGGCACCTCGGTGTCCCCGGTGCGGAACTCCGGGGCCAGGAGCCACTTCCGCCGGGTGGTCCAGAGCCCGATCACCCCCGCCACGAAGGAGGTCATTCCGAAGCCGATCATGAGGCGGAAGCCCCAGTAGGTGACGAAGATGCTCGGGATGTAGTCCTTCGGGTCGCCGCCGTACTTGGCCGCCTCGGCGTTGGCGGTGTCGTTGATGCCGGGGACGGAGGAGCTGAAGTCGCTGTTGGCGAGGAAGGACAGTATCCCGGGGATCTCCAGCTCCACCGAGTTGTGGCCCTTGCCGACGTCGCCGACCGCGAAGATCGAGAACGGCGCGGGGGCCTGGGCGTCCCAGAGCGCCTCGGCGGCGGCCATCTTCATCGGCTGCTGGCGGAACATCACCTTGGCGAGCGAGTCGCCGCTGAGTGCGGTGCCCAGACCGAAGACCACCGCGAGGACGAGGCCGAGCCGCAGCGAGGTCCGCATCACCGCGACCTTCTTGACGTCCGCGGTCTCCGGCTTGCGCTTGGCCTTCCAGAGGTGGAACGAGGCGATGCCGACCATGAACGCCGCGCCGGTGAGGAAGGCAGCGGTCAGGGTGTGCAGCACGACGGTGACGGTGGTGTCCTGGAAGAGCACCCGGACGATGTCGGTGAGCTGGGCCTTCCCGGTGACCGGGTCGACCGTGTAGCCCACCGGGTGCTGCATCCAGGAGTTGGCCGCCAGGATGAAGTAGGCGGAGAGCACGGTGCCGAGCGACACCATCCACATGCAGGCGCAGTGCAGCTTCCTCGGCAGCTTGTCCCAGCCGAAGATCCAGAGCCCGATGAAGGTCGACTCGAAGAAGAAGGCGATCAGCGCCTCCATCGCGAGCGGGGCGCCGAACACGTCACCCACGAAGCGGGAGTAGTCGGACCAGTTCATGCCGAACTGGAACTCCTGGACGATGCCGGTGACCACGCCCATCGCGATGTTGATCAGGAAGAGCTTGCCCCAGAACTTGGTGGCGTGGAAGTACTTCTCCTTGTCCGTCCGCACCCAGGCGGTCTCCAGCCCGGCCACGATGGCGGCGAGGCTGATGGTGAGCGGGACGAAGAGGAAGTGGTAGACGGTGGTGATGCCGAATTGCCATCGCGCAATGGTTTCGTGAGCGATTGCCAGTTCCACGTCGCCCTCTCTCCAACCGACCTGTCGAGGTCACATTTCGGACAAACTTCATCTATAGCTGTAGACCGCTGCCCAACCGCGCATGCTTGTCCGCTTGTGAACGTGAACACGTTCACAAGCATCAGTATCCATCATCCTTACGAGTGATTGGTGGGCGGGGTGCGTGAGGCCCGCCACTGACCGGCGGCGATGCCGTGCGCACAGCCTGCGAAGCCGACCGCCCGGCCACAACGAGCGGCCGGGCGGGTGGAGGTGGCTTCTTGGACGATCCGGCACATTGACAACGTCCGGACCGTACGGAACGACGCAATCCCGGGGAGGCGCCGCGCCGCGCGGAGGCGTGCCGCCGGGCCTGCGCGGCGGGACCGGCTAGGCCCGGCCGAGCAGCTGGGTGCCGGGGGCGGAGGGGGCCCGGGCGGTGAAGTAGTCGACGAACGCACGGAGGAACTCGTCCGCCGTGATGACACCGTCGCCGTCGGTGTCCAACTGGCGGAACCCGTGCGACAGTTCGGCCGGGTGGACGCGACGGCTGCCGAACAGCACGCGGTACTCGGCGAAGTCCAGCCGCCCGTCCTGGTCGGTGTCGGCGGCGGCCAGCACGGCCCGCAGCGCGGGGAGCAGCCCGCCCTCCAGGTAGGCCGGGTCCCGGTCGCACCCGGCCAGGGTCGCGGCGACGAACTCGGCCCGACTGATCCGGCCGTCGCCGTCGGCGTCCATGGTCGCGCGCAGCTGCTCCCACCAGACCTCGAAGGCGGTGTACACGCGCGCCTCGCCGTCCTCGGAGAGTTCCAGCTGCCAGCAGACGTTGTGCGCCATGGCCTGCAGGTCGCGCACGGTGAGGTGGCCGTCGCCGGTCTGGTCGAGGACCTCGCGGAAGAAGCGGTCCAACCGGGGCGGCCGGGTGTCCCGGCCGGACGGCCGCCGGGGCGCGGCGGGCGGCCGTCCGGCGGCGGAGCGGTAGCGGTAGCGGTCGGGCAGCCCGGTCATCAGGACGCGCCCGCCGCGGTGCAGCAGCCGGGAGAGGAGGGCCGCGCGGCGCGTGCGGACCAGCCCGAACCGCTCCCGGTAGACCGGCGGGAGGTCGGCGACGGTCAGCTCGGTGACCAGCCGCCCGACCACCGCCCGCAGCAGCCGCCAGCCGACCGGCCCGAGGAACCGCAGCCGGCGCGGGCAGGGGGCCTCGTGCAGCATCTCGTACAGCAGGTGCCGCGCCGCGTCCGTGAACTCCAGCTCCTCGGCCGCCGTCCGGACCAGGTAGGCCGGAAGGTCGGCGGCGGTCGGCGGCAACGCGCCGTCGGGCAGCCCGAAAACGCCCACGACCTCCCTGAACTCCCGGTACAGCTCTTCGAGTTCATCTCCGCTGTACGGGTCTCCGCCCAACTCCCGCATGATGACGACGGATTCGAAGAGGGTGAGGAGCACCCAGGCCCGGGTGCCGGGGTCGTGGGCGTCGTACGGGCGACCGTCCCCGCCCGTCCCGCGGATCCGCCGGTGCGCCCGGTCGAGGCGCTGCACCTCCCGCCACAGCTGCTCCTCGTCCGCCTGGAACAGCCGGCGCCCGCTGCCGAGGGTGTGTTCGATCCGGCGCCACGGGTGGCCCCGGTAGGTGGAGTGCTCGGCCATCCCGGCCCCGACGACCGGGTGGGAGGCCTGCAGCACCAGCAGCCGCCAGGCGACGAGCCCGATCCGCCACTCGCCGAGGTCGCGCCGGAACGAGACCGCTGGACCGGCCGCCGGGCTGGTGGGGGGTTTCGACGCCATCAGGACTCTCCAAGGGGCTGCTGGGCCTTCCCGTGCCGGGGGCGGCATTCCCGGCGGTCCGTCGGGGAAACGCGCACAGGATTAGTCGGATCGTCCTACCGGCTGGCGCTCTGCCGGCCCCGGGGAGACCTCGCCCCGGGCCCCGCTCACGTCCTCGCGACGGGCTCCGCGGCGAGCGCCCCCAGCTCCGCGAGGTCCGCGGCGTCCAGGTGCAGCCCCGCGGCGGCGATGTTCTCCACCAGGTGGGCCGGCGAGGAGGTGCCCGGGATCGCGAGGATCACCGGCGAGAGGGCGAGCAGCCAGGCCACCATCACCTGGGCCCGGGTGGCGCCGTGGCGCTCCGCGACCCGGCGCAGGGCCGGGTGGTCGGGCACCCCGGTGCCACCGAGCGGGTAGAAGGGGACGAACGCGATGCCCTTCGCCTCGCAGTCGGCCAACAGCCGGTCGCCCGCCTCGGTGTGCTCCAGCACGCTGAACTTGTTCTGCACGGCGACCACCGGCGCGAGCGCCTCCGCCTCGGCGAGCTGGGCGGCGTCGACGTTGCTGACGCCGAGGTGCCGGATCAGGCCCTCCGCCCGCAGCTCGGCCAGGGCCGCGAAGGGCTCCGCGATCGAGGACTGACTGGGCATCCGGCGCAGGTAGACGAGGTCCAGCCGGTCCACGCCGAGCTCCCGCAGGTTGCGGTGGACGGCCGCGCGCAGGCCCTCCCGGTCGGCCGGGAGGAGCCAGTTCCCCTCCGGGTCGCGGCCCGGTCCGACCTTGGTGGCGATCACCAGGTCGTCCCGGTACGGGTGCAGGGCCTGCCGGATCAGACCGTTGGCGGAGACGTCCCGGTGGAAGTAGAACCAGGCGGTGTCGATGTGGTCGATGCCGAGCTCGACCGCCCGGCGCAGCACCTCGCGGCTCTGCCCGGGGTCGCAGGCGGGGCCGTCCCAGTCGTGGGAGGGCAGCTTCATCGCGCCGAATCCCATCCGGGACACCGGCAGGTCGCCGCCGAGGTGGAAGGTGCCGGCCGCGGAGACATCGGGTGTGGTCGTCATGACACCAAGCCTCGGGCGGGCTCGCGGGGCCGCCCTCCGATCTGGCAGGTTGCTGCCATGAGCACCGATCGGATCATCACCCTGCACGGCGAGAGCGAACTCGTCCGACGGGCCGGCCACCTCTTCGTCGCCTCGCACGAGGAGTTCCTGGTCGCCGCCGCCGATCTGATGACCTGGTCGGCCGGCGTCAACGCGGCCTTCCGCGAGGGCAAGCGGCCGCACGTCGTCCCCGGCCTCACCATGCGCAAGCTCTACACCCGGCGTGCCCTCGCCGATCCCGAGTCGCACCGGCGGCTGCTGCGGATCGCCGCCTCCGGCATCGAGGTCCGGGTCTCCGACGGCCCGCTCACCCGCGAGGCGATCATCATCGACCGGCGCACCGCGATCCTGGCCGGAGCCCCCGTCCGCGGCGTCCGCACGTACACCGTGGTGAACACCCCGGAGGTCGTCGACGGCGTGCGCTCCCTCTTCCGCGCCACCTGGGAGACGGCCACCGACCTCGCCGACTGCACCGCCGCCCCGCCCCCGCTGACCGAACAGGCCCGCCACATCCTGCGCGCCCTCGCCGCCGGCCACACCGACGAGACCGGCGCCCGCCTGCTCGGCGTCTCGCTGCGCACCTACCGCCGCCGGGTCGCCGACCTGATGACGTCCCTCGGCGCCACCTCCCGCTTCCAGGCCGGCCTGCTCGCCCAGGGACTCCTCGACGAGCCGCTCACCCCCGACGCGCCCCGGTGACGTCCGGCCCGATCACGAAGCCCTTCGCCGGCCCCTCGGGGATCACCGCGCCCTCCCCGTACGGGGTCCGCACCGAGCAGGCGTAGGCGCCGCGCCCGGGATCGGGGCCGGTGAGGACGGTGACGGCGCCGCCGTCGTCGAAGTCGTCGACGATCACGTACACCGGGATGCCGGCGGTGGCGTAGGCACGAAGCTTGAGGACCCGGTCGCGCTGGCGATTCGTGTGACCGGGCGAAACGGTCTCGACCATCAGAGCGACGCCCGACGCCAGAATCCCCAGACCCTCGGGGTGCACGATCTCCTCCAAGTCGTCGGGCGCGACGTAGACATCGGGGATCGTGACCTTGAGACCGCTGATGACGTTGCCGTCGTTCCCGGGAGCCCACCCGGTACCCCGCAGATGGTCGTGCAACGCGAGCAGGATCCGCCGGTTGACCGTCATGTGCCGGGCCCCGCCCGCGGGTGACATCTGGATGGCTCCCTCAATGATCTCCGCGTGGAAGCCCTCGGGAACATCCATGGCCCTCCACACCTGCCACAACGCCTGGTCCAGGTCCACGACGGTCTCCTCGGCTACGAGCGCGAACATTGAGACACCCCTCATTCCCGTCCAGTGTCATCAGCCCGCACGATCCCGCACAAGCCGCAGCCGTACGGTCGCACGCGACCGGCGGGGTGGCGGCGTGGACGATCGAGGTTCACCCGACCGGGGGGTTTCAGCGCTGGTGGGGAAGTTCCAGGCGGAAGGTGGCGCCGGCGCCCGGGGCGGTGTGGAGGGTGAGGGTGCCGCCGTGGGCGTGGGTGAGGGCCGTCGCGATGGCGAGGCCGAGACCGGCCCCGCCGCGCTTGTCGGGGCGGCTGCGGGAGGCGTCCACCCGGTAGAAGCGGTGGAACACCAGGGCCGCCTGGTCCGCGGTGAGACCGGGCCCGGAGTCGGCGACCTCCAGCAGGCAGAGACCGCCGTCGGTGCCGACGCCGATCCGTACCGGGGTGCCGGGCGGGGTGTGCTTGACGGCGTTGCCGACCAGGTTGGTGACCACCTGGCGGAGCCGGGCCTCGTCGCCGAGCACGGGCGCGGGTCCGGGCGCGCCGGTGCCGGCGGGGCCGGTGAGCGCGACCGGGCGGGACGGGTCGAGGGCGGTGAGGTCGTGCAGGGCGTCCGCGGCGAGGGTGCGCAGGTCCATGGGGGCGAGGTCGAGCGGGCGCTCCTCGTCGAGCCGGGCCAGCACCAGCAGGTCCTCGACCAGCGTGCCCATCCGGACGGCCTCGTTCTCGATCCGCCCCATGGTGCGCTTGACGTCGGCCTCGGTGGGGAGCGCGCCCATCCGGTAGAGCTCGGCGAAGCCGCGGATCCCGGCCAGCGGGGTGCGCAGCTCGTGCGAGGCGTCGGCGACGAACCGCCGCATCCGGGCCTCGGACTCGGCCCGGGCGGCGAACGCGGCCTCGATCTGGGTGAGCATGCCGTTGAGCGCGACGGACAGCCGGCCGACCTCCGTCCGCGGGTCGAACTCGGGCATCCGGTGGGAGAGCTCCCCGGCGGCGATCCGCTCGGCGCCCTCCTCGATCCGGCTCAGCGGACGCAGCCCGGCCCGGACGGCGAAGAAGCCGAGCGCGGCGATCAGGACGAGCACCGCGCCGCCGATGCCGACGAAGGCGGTGTGCAGCCGGGCGACGGTGCCGTCGATGTCCTCGCGGGAGACGGCGACCATCAGGTAGGCGGGGGTGGGCGCGGGGGCGGCGAACATGCTGGGCTGGGCCGGCGGGCGCTGGAGCGGCAGGACCAGTGCCCGCCAGGTGCGCCGGCCGCGCTGGTCGGGCAGGTCGAAGGGGGTGTCGGGGTCGGTGGCGGCCGGTTCGAGGCCGGCCAGCTGCGGTGCCGGGTCGTTCTCGGAGACGGGCTGGCGGACGACCAGCTGCACCTTGCCGTCCGCCGAGAGGTACTGGACCAGGTACTGGCTGGGCAGCGCGGCCAGGTACTGCGGGGCGGCGCGCTTGGCGCCGGGGGAGGGCGACTGCTGCTTGTTCTCCTGCCAGTTCACCCGGGACGGGGCGCGGTGCGCGAGCGGTTCGCCGAACCGCTGCAGCTGCTCGTCGAGCCGCTGGACCAGCTGGACCCGCACCGTGCCGAGGACCACGGCGTCGCTGACCACCAGGCCGGTGGTGACCAGGACGAGCACGAGGACCAGCAGGCGGGCGCGCAGCGACAGCCGGCCGAGCGTCCGGGACGGACGGCGGAGCAGGGCGGGCAGCGAGAGCAGCAGGCGGCGCATACGGGGGCGGGGCGGGGCGGTCAGGCCTGCGGCGGACGGCGCAGCGCGTAGCCGATGCCGCGCACGGTGTGGATCAGCTTGGGGCCGTGGGCCGGGCCCGAGTCGAGCTTGCGGCGCAGGTAGGAGATGTACGACTCGACGATGGAGAGGTCGCCGCCGAAGTCGTAGGCCCACACGTGGTCGAGGATCTGAGCCTTGGAGACCACCCGGCCGACGTTGGCCATCAGGTAGTGCAGCAGCTTGAACTCGGTCGGGGAGAGCGCGACGGGGGCGCCGCCGCGGGTGACCTCGTGGGCGACCGGGTCGAGGGTCAGGTCGGCGACGATCAGCCGGCCGTCCTCGGCCGGTCCGCCGGAGCGGCGCAGGATCGCGCGGATCCGGGCGATCAGCTCCTCCAGGCTGAACGGCTTGGTGACGTAGTCGTCGGCGCCGACGGCCAGGCCCTGGACCTTGTCACCGACCCCGTCCTTGGCCGTGAGGAACAGCACCGGCAGGTGGTCGCCGGGATGGCCGTGGACGGGCCCGGCTATGAGGCCGCGGCTGGTCTGCTCGCGGAGCCGCTCGACGACGGTGAAGCCGTCGAGGTCGGGGAGCATCACGTCGAGGACGACCAGGTCGGGCCGCTCGGCCGCGATCAGTTCGAGCGCCTCGGCGCCGCTGGCGGCGGAGGCGACCCGGAAGCCCGAGAAGCGGAGCGAGGCGGAGAGCAGCTCGCGGATGTTCGGTTCGTCGTCGACGACCAGGAGGAAGGCCTCCCCAGGACCGCCGCCGTTCACCGCCGGGGTTCCTGCTGTGGACACAGTGCCTTGCACGGGGGTTCCGCCTCCCGGTCGGACGATGACATTCGGATCGAGGCTAGCCCGGGGAGGGTATGAGCCATCGATGAATGTTGGATTAACACCTTATCGGGCGGTTTTAGGCGGCCGGGCCCACAGGGTCGGCCTGGATGGTGTGCGCACGGGTCCGGGAGGCCCCCGGGCCGGGAGCGAACGGCCCGGGGCGGGCGGTCCGGGAGCCGCGCGGCCCGGCCCCCCGGGGAGGTTTCGGCCGGGCCGCGCGGGGTCGTCGTCCGGGGTTGCCGGGCCGGGTTCAGCCCCCGGACGGGTTCCTGGTGCCGGCTCCGGCCCCGGGTACGGCACCGGCACCGGCGAAGCCGCCCGCCCCGAAACCGGTGGCGCCCTGGACCAGCTGGGTCGCGGCGTAGCCGCCGTCGGCGGCCGGGGTGCCGACCACGGTGACGCTCTGCCCGGGCTGGAGGTCGGCGACCTTGCCCTCCTTGTTGAGCTGGACCTTGGTGGTGTCGCCCGTGGTCACCTTCACGGTGTTGCCGTTGGCGTCGGTCAGGTAGACGGTGGTGCCGTCCACGGCCTTGACGGTGCCCCGGGTGAAGCCGCCCTGACCGCCCTGACCGGCCCCCGTTCCCTGACCGCCCTGACCGCCCTGGCCGCCCTGACCGCCCTGGCCGTTCCTGCGGTTGCCGTTGGCCCCGAAGCCGCTCGCCGCCGCCCGGGGCTGCTGCCCGCCGGAGGCGGCCGTCCGCCCGGAGCCCTCGGAGCCGTGGTCCCGCTGGTACCAGGCGCCACCGGCGAACGCGGCCGTGGCGATCACCGCCCCGGCGAGGACGAGCGTCACCCAGGGCAGCCGGCGGCGTGGCGGTGCGGCCAGCTCCGCGGAGACGTCCCGGGCGTCCGGCGGGGTGGCGAGCAGGGTGACCTGCTCGGCGGGGGTGCGCGGCTCGATCTCGTGGCTCATGGTCTGCGGTCCTTGGTCACTCGTGGCGGAGGGCGTCGATGGGGCGCAGCGAGGCGGCCCGGTTGGCGGGGTAGCTGCCGAAGAACAGGCCGATGGCGACGGCGATGCCGAACGCTCCGAGCACCGACTCGGGGATCACCACCGGCTCGATGCCGACGATCCTGACGTGCGAGCCGGCGATCCCGACCAGCACCCCGAGCCCGGCGCCGATCACCGACAGCAGGGTCGCCTCGGTGAGGAACTGCCCGAGGATCACCCCGCGCGGGGCGCCGAGCGCCTTGCGGATGCCGATCTCCCTGGTCCGCTCGGTGACGGTGACCAGCATGATGTTGGTGATGCCGATGCCGCCGACCAGCAGCGAGATCGCCGCGACCGCGCCGAGCAGGACCGTGAAGGTCCTGGTGGTGGACTCGCGGGCGGTGAGCAGCGAGGCCTGGCTGCTGATCCGGAAGTCCGCCCTGCTCGGGTCGGCGATCGCGTGGGTGCCGAGCAGGACGCGGGTGATCTCGGCCTGCGCCGCGGTGGTGGACTCCGCCGAACTCGCCTGCACCAGGATCTGGTTGACGGCGCCGAAGCCGGTGAACGCGTTCTGCACCGTCGGCAGCGGGGCGATCAGCACGTCGTCCGGGTCGGTGAAGCCGGAGCCGCCCTTGGCCCGGAGCACGCCGACCACCGTGAACGGCGTTCCCCCGACGGTGACCGTCTTCCCGACCGGGTCGGCGGCGGCGAAGAGCTGCCGGGCGGTGGTCGACCCGAGCACCGCGACCTTGCGGGAGTTGAGGACGTCGTCCGGGGTGAAGTACTCGCCGTGCGCGATCCTCTGGTTGGCGGTCTCGAAGTACGCGGGGTAGGTGCCGACGATCGACCCGGGGCTGTACGAGATGTCGCCGTACAGGGCGGTGCCGGAGGCCGTCACCACGGGGGCGACGGACTTGACCGCCTGCGCGTCCGCGTCGGTCGCCAGTGCCCTGGCGTCGGCGACCGTGAGCTTCTTGGCCCCGGCGGCGGCCCGCTGCCCGCCGGAGGACGCCCCGGACGTGACGGTCAGCGCGTTGGTGCCGAGCGAGGTGATCGACTCCTTGACCGCGACCGAGGACCCGTTGCCCACGGCGAGCAGCAGGATCACCGCGGCGACGCCGATCAGCACGCCCAGCACGGTGAGGGCGGAGCGCACCTTGTTGGCGGCGAGACCGCCGACGGCGAAGCGGAGCACCTGCCAGACGATCACGCGGACACCTCCGCCCGGCGCAGGGCGGGCGGCGGCCCGTCCGCCGGGGCCTGCCGGACGTCGGCGACGACCGCGCCGTCCACCAGCCGGATCACCCGCTTGGCGTGCCGCGCGACCTCGTCCTCGTGGGTGATCAGGACGATCGTGCGGCCGGTGGCGTTGAGGCCGTCGATGATCGCGAGCACCTCGCCGGTCGAGCGGCTGTCCAGGTTGCCGGTGGGCTCGTCGGCGAGCAGCATCGCGGGTGCGGTGACCAGCGCCCGGGCCACGGCCACGCGCTGCTGCTGACCGCCGGAGAGCTCGTTGGGCCGGTGCCCGGCGCGCTCGGCCAGGCCGACCAGTGAGAGCGCCGCGAGAGCCCGGCGGCGCCGCTCGGCGGCCCGGACGCCCGCGTAGGCGAGCGGGAGCTCGACCTGGGCCAGGGCGGTGGTGCGGGGGACGAGGTTGAAGGACTGGAAGATGAAGCCGATCTTGCGGTTGCGGACCAGCGAGAGCTGCCGCTCGTCCAGGTGACCGACGTCGGTGCCGTCCAGCAGGTAGTGGCCGGAGGTGGGCACGTCGAGGCAGCCGAGGATGTTCATCAGCGTGGACTTGCCGGATCCCGAGCTGCCCATCACCGCGACGAAGTCACCCTGCTCGATGTCGAGGTCGACGCCCTGGGGCGCGCCGGTGGCCGGGTCGTCCGGGCCCCGCAGGGCGTGCACGGTCGCGTCGCCGTGGCCGTAGGACTTGGTGAGCCGGCGGATCCGGATGACCGGCGGAGCCGTGCCCGTCCGGGCCGGGAGGGTCCCGCGCGCCATCAGCGGCCACCGCCCCGGCCGGTGCCCGCGCCGCCCGCAGCGCCGCCCGCAGCGCCGCCGACTCCGGCCACACCCGCACCGGCGCCCCCCGCACCCGCACCCGCACCGGCTCCGTTCCGGCCGCCCTGACCCCCGCCGGCGCCCGGGAAGGAGCCGTTGGGGAACCCGTTCGACCCGCTGGTCGAGGCCAACTCGACCTGGTCGCCCTCGCTCAGCCCGGAGACCACCTGCACGGTGGTGTCACCCTCGACGCCCACGCCCACGGTGATCCGCTCGGTGGCGCCGTCGGGGTGGACCAGGGTGGCCGTCCGGTCGGCGCCGGTGCCGGACAGGGCCGCCGTGGGCAGCGAGAGCGCGTCGGCCGCCTCGCCGGTGACCACCGAGACGGTCGCGCTGAGACCGGTGCGCAGCTTGCTGGTGTCCCCGGTGATCCCGAGCGTCGCCGCGTACTGGACGGCGGCCGAGCCCCCGCCGCTGCCGCTCACCGGCAGCGGGCTGACCGCCAGCACGGTGGCGCCGAGCTTGGTGTCGGACTGCGCGTTCAGCGTGACGGTGGCCGCCTCGCCCTTCTTCAGCTTCAGCGAGTCCAGCTCGGAGAAGTTGGCGGTGACCTGCATCCCGGTCGGGTTGGTCAGCACGATGAAGCCGCTGGGCGCGCTGGTGCCGGAGGAGGCGGACTTGGCGGCGGTGGAGCCGCTGCCGGTCGCACCGACGGTGTCGCCGGCCTTCGCCGAGACGGAGGCGACCGTGCCGTCCACCGAGGCGGTGAGCGTCGTCCCGGCCAGGGCCGCCTGGGCGTTGGCCAGGTTGGTCCGGGCGGTGGCGAGCTGCTGCTCGGCCTGGGCGACCGCCGCCCCGTCGACCTTGGTGGTGCTGATCGTCGTGGTCTGCGGCTCCGGCACGGCGGCCTGCGGCGCCTGGACGGCGGCCTGCGCGGACGGACTGGCCTGCGCGGACGGGTCGGCCTGCGGGGCGGACGCGCTGCTCCCGCCCGCCCCTCGGCCGCCCGCTCCGCCGCCCGCCGAACCGCCGCCCGCCGAACCCGCGGACGAACCGGACCCCGCGGCGGCGGCCTTCGCCGGCAACTGCTGGACGGTCGTCGTGGTGACGCCCGCCCGGGCCTTGGTCAGGTTGGCGTCGGCCGTGGTCAGCGCCGACTGCGCGGCGTCCACCTGCTGCTGGGCCGCGGTGGTGTCGACCGTCGCCAACACCTGGCCCTTGGTCACCGTGTCGCCGACCGCGACGCTGACGGCGGTGAGCCGGCCACCGGTGGCGAAGTCCTGGGCCGCGTCGGTCGGCGACGCCAGGGTGCCGGTTCCGGACACCGTGGCCAGGACGGTGCTCCTGGTCACGGTCGCCGTGCGGACCGGGGCCTTGGCGGTCTGCCGGGCGGCGCCGTCGTCCAGCGTGGTGTACGCCAGGGCGGCCGCACCGAGCAGGGCCACGCCGAGCGCGGAGTTGACGAGGACGGCACCTCGCCGTCGCGGGAACACCTTCATGGCGGACAGCTTCCCGGGGCGCTCTTGGGTCGTCCTGTACGCCGGCTGGGAGAACGCTGACCGGCCGAACCGGGGCAATCCCGCACGGCCCACCCGGCCCGGGCACCCGGCTTGACCGCCGTCGCACCGGTCGTTGACCGATCTCCCAGCAGCCTCCCAGCCATCCACAGCCTCTCCCGATCCTCCCGGGGGTCCTCCCGGGGTCCTCCCGGCCGACGCGGCGCGCCGGGAGGGCGGAGCGGGGCCGGAACGGGAGGAGCCGGGTCCGGCAGCTGCTGCCGGACCCGGCTCCCGGGGCCACCGCCGCGGACCGGACGGTCAGAGCTCCTTGCGGAACGCCTCCGCCACCGCGAGGAAGATCGAGTTGCCCTCGACCTCGCCGATCGAGATCCGCACGCCCTCCGGGAACGGCCGGACGATCACGCCGGCCTCGGCGCACGCGGCCGCGAAGTCCTGCGAGCGCTCGCCGAGCGCCAGCCAGACGAAGTTGGCCTGCGAGTCCGGGATCTCCCAGCCCTGGGCGCGCAGCCCGGCGACCACCCGGTTCCGCTCCTCGACCAGCGCCTCCACCCGGACCATCAGGGCGTCCTCGGCGCGCAGCGAGGCGACGGCCGCGTCCTGGGAGAGCTGGGTGACGCCGAACGGCACCGCGGTCTTGCGCAGCGCGTTGGCGACCGGCTCGTGCGCGATGGCGAAGCCGACCCGCAGGCCGGCCAGGCCGTACGCCTTGGAGAAGGTGCGCAGCACGCAGACGTTGGGGCGGTCCCGGTAGAGGTCGATGCCGTTGGGCACCTCGGGGTCGCGGATGAACTCGATGTACGCCTCGTCGATGACGATCAGTATCTCGGCCGGGACCGCGTCCAGGAAGCGCTCCAGCTCGGCGCGGTGGATCACGTTGCCGGTCGGGTTGTTCGGGTTGCAGACGAAGATCAGCCGGGTCCGCTCGGTGACGGCGGCGAGCATCGCGTCGAGGTCGTGGTCACCGCCCTCGGTCAGCGGCACCGGCACCGGGGTCGCGCCGGCGACCTGGGTGATGATCGGGTAGGCCTCGAAGGAGCGCCAGGCGAACATCACCTCGTCGCCGGGGCCGGCGGTCGAGAGGATCAGCGACTGGGCGACGCCGACCGAGCCGGTGCCGGTGGCGATGTGCTCGGCCGGGACGCCGAAGTGCTTCGCCAGCTCGGCGGTCAGCTCGGTGACGGCCATGTCCGGGTACCGGTTGAGCTTGCCGGCGGCGGTGACCGCGGCCTCCAGCACGCCGGGCAGCGGCTCGTACGGGTTCTCGTTGGAGGACAGCTTGTAGGCGTCGGCGCCGGCGGGCTTGCCGGGCTTGTAGGTGGGGATGCCGTCCAGGGTCGGCCTGAGGCGGGGGCCCTGTGCTGCGGTCACGGTCGTTCTCCTTCGTTGTATCCGCTGCGTTCGCCCGCCACGGTCGGGATCGCCGCCGTGCCCGGGAAGTCGGAACGCACCCGGTCCACCCCGGTCGGGTGCCTTGAACGATACCGACAGCGCTCACCCGTAGGAGTGAGATGCCCGGTCGGGTTACCGGCGCAGATCAGCCATTCTGTCGGGTTCCTATGGCACATGTCAGAGGTAAGACGGCTGGTTTCGTGCGGGTATCGAAGGGGCGCGCACCGGCTCACTCGTGGAGAAACGTATCTCCGAGGGCTCCCGATGCGCCGGTCACAGACCCTTGTCAGGAGCCATACGATCGGTCCGCCATGACAGCAGCAGCCAACCAGAGCGGTCGGCGGCCCACCACCTCACGGCGTCTTGAGCGGGCCGGCATCCGGGATGTGGCAGCAGCCGCCGGAGTGTCGATCACCACCGTCTCCGACGCGCTGAACGGGAAGGGCCGCCTGCCCGACGAGACCAGAAGCCGGGTGCGCGAAGTCGCCGAGCGCCTCGGCTACCGCCCCTCGGCGGCCGCCCGAACCCTGCGCACCGGACGGTCCGGCCTGATCGGGCTGACCGTCACCACCTACGGCGAAGAGCCGTTCACCTTCACCGAATTCGCCTACTTCGCCGAGATGGCCCGGGCCGCCACCAGCGCGGCCCTCGGCCGTGGCTACGCGCTGGTGGTGCTGCCCGCGTCCTCCCGGCACGACGTCTGGGGCAACATCGCGCTCGACGGCACCGTGGTGATCGACCCGCCGGACCAGGACCCGCTGGTCAGCGAGCTGTACCGGTCCGGCGTCCCGGTGGTCAGCGACGGCAAGCCCGGCAACTGCCCGGTCACCGCCTGGGTCGACAACGACCACGAGGCCGCCGTGCTCGGCATCCTCGACCACCTCTCCGAGGCCGGCGCCCGCCGGATCGGCCTGCTCACCGGGACCAGCACCGACACCTACACCCGGCTCTCCACCGAGGCCTACCTCGGCTGGTGCGCCAAGGTCGGCCAGGAGCCGGTCTACGAGACCTACCCCGCGCACGACCCGGCCGCCGGCGCCGTCGCCGCCGACCGGCTGCTCGCCCGCCCCGACCGCCCCGACGCCGTCTACGGCCTCTTCGACCCCAACGGCACCGACCTGCTCGCCGCGGCCCGCCGGTACGGCCTGCGGGTGCCGGACGACCTGCTCCTGGTCTGCTGCAGCGAGAGCGACGTCTACGCCACCACCGAGCCGCCGATCACCACGCTCTCGCTCAAGCCGCGCCGGATCGGCACCACCGTGGTGAACCTGCTCATCGACGCCATCGAAGGAGTGGACTCCGGCACCGGCGTCGACATCGCCCGGCTCTTCCCGCCCCGTTTCCGCACCGCCGGCACCGGCCCGCCGCCCGGCACCCTGATGCCCACCGAGCTCATCGTCCGCGCCTCCTCGCAACGACGGAGCCCGCGCACCACGGTCAGCCCGCCCCGCTTGCCGGGCGAGGTGTGACCCCGGGACGGCGCCCCCTCGGGGTCGCGGTCTAGACCATGCCCAGTCGGGACAAAACGGACCTGACGGACCGCCCGGCTGACGCTCCGGAGGATTGGATACCCACCAGGTGACGACGCCGGGAGAGTGGTCTTCCTATGATGGGCGAATGACACCCGAGGACCGCTTCCCCGGGCCTGAACACCCGGACTCAGGCCCCCGCCACCAGCCGGACCTCGACGTGCTGCCATACGGCACCTATTACGAACCAGAGCCCGCCAGCGGCTACTCCGAGGCCCCGTACGAGGCCGAGACGTACAGCGGCTACGGCGGCGCCCGCTACCTCGAACAGCACTGGCCGGTCCCCGGGACCGAACACGGCCCCGGGGCCGGGGACAGCCACGGGGCCGGGGACGGCCACGGCGGGCACGGCGGGCACCAGGGCTACGAGCCGCCGGCCCTGTCCGACCACCCCGCGACCGCCCACGGCGGCAACGGCGGCCACCAGGGCCACCCCGAGCAGCGGGAACGGCAGAGCGACGACCCGCCGACCATCGAACTCGGCCCCCCGCTCGCCGAACCCGGCCTGCCCTACCACCCCTACCCGGCCCCCGGCCCCGGCGAGCCGCCCGGCCCGCTCTACGTCGTCGGCGACGTCCACGGCTACCTCGACGAACTCCTCGCCGCCCTGCGCCACCAGGGACTGGTCGACGCCGACGGCCACTGGTCCGCCGGACGCTCCCGGATCTGGTTCCTCGGCGACTTCACCGACCGCGGCCCGGACGGCATCGGCGTCATCGACCTCGTCATGCAGCTCGCCGCCGAGGCCGCCGCCGCCGGCGGCTACTGCCGCGCGCTGATGGGCAATCACGAGCTGCTCTTCCTCGGCGCGGCCAGGTACGGCGACGAGCCCGTCCAGTCCACCGCCGGCACCGCCTCCTTCCTCGCCGCCTGGCGGCTCAACGGCGGCCAGCAGCACGACCTGGAACGGCTGGAGACGCACCACATCAGCTGGCTCTCCCGGCTGCCCGCGATCGCGCTGGAGGACGACCACCTGCTGCTGCACTCCGACACCACCGCGTACCTGGAGTACGGCGAGTCCATCGCCGAGGTCAACGACGCCGTCCACGACCTGCTCGCCGACGAGGGCGTCGACGAGTGGTGGGACTGCTTCCGGCGGTTCACCAAGCGGTTCGCCTTCCGCGGCGACGCCGGCCCGACGGCCGTCCGCGAACTGCTGGCCTCCTACGGCGGCGCGCGCGTCGTGCACGGGCACAGCCCGATCCCGTACCTCACCGGCGCGGTCCACTCGGACGACGGCATGCCGCCGCACATCCCCGGCCCGTACGTCTACGCGGACGACCTCGCCGTCGCCATGGACGGCGGCGTCACCATGGACGGCCGCCTGCTCGTCGCACGGCTGCCCATCTGACGTCCGGCCGGGCACCCGGCAGCAGGGACCGGACCGTTCACGGTCCGGTCCCTGCCGTTTGACGCGGCGTCAACCGAACAGGCGTTCCCGGCGCCCGGGCGGTCGCGCCCGCGCGGCCGGGGCGCGAAATTCCGGAAAGCCACTGTCGATCCGGCCCCACCCGCCCCTACCATCAGGGACACACCACGCCCGGCCGCCCGTGTGGCGGCCCGTCTCCCGTGCCCCGCCCCCACGCCCACGAGGCGGAGCGAACGGGGTTCTGCATGAACGGGGTCCCCATGAACGACGCCCCGCACCTGCTCGCCGAGGACCGCCCGGACTTCGAGCGCCTCCTGGACGAAGCACTGCGCGACGACACCGTCCTCACCGTCCTCCGCGCGCCCGGCGCGCCCACCACCGACCGACTGCGCGACCGCGCACTGCACGACGCCGACACCGCCGCCGCGCCCGCGGCCACCGAGTACGAGCACTACCTGCGGCTGCGCGAGAACCTGCGCAGCACACCGCCCCCCGACGGGCCGGTCGGCCCGTCCGGCGAAGCCACCGCGCCCGGCCTGCTCGCCCAGCTGAGCTCGTCCGACGGCGGTGCCGGACTCCTCCCGGTGCTCACCGTGCTCACCCCGATCCTCGCCTGGGCCGCCGCGCTGGTGCTGCTCCTGCTCGGCTACGGCCTCCGGGCCGCCGACCCGGACCTCGCCCTGGGCCGCTCCCTGCTCACCGCGGGGTGGCTGGCGCTCGCCACCGGGGTGGCCGCGATGGCCGTGGGCATCGTCGGACTGATCCTCACCGCCCTGCGGGACGGCTCCGCCGCACCCGTCCCGGCCGGCGCCGACCCTGACCTCGCCGCCGAACTCGCCGACGCCCGGCGCGACTGGCAGCGCGCGCTGCGCGAACGGGCCCTGCCCTCGTACCTGGCCGCCGCCGCCCGGGCCGGCGGGCCGGACGGCGCCCCCGGAGGCAACGGGCTCACCTCGCGCGCCCTCACCGGCCCCGACGAGGTCTGAGGTCCGCCGGCTCCCGGGGCGGCGTCCGTCCGGGGTCCGGCCCGGCCGGCCCGGTGCGGTGCGGCCCGGTGCGGTGCGGCCCGACCGGAGGAGGGCCCGCGACGGACCTCCCCCGGCGGGGGGAGACGGTCCGCCCGCCGCGACGACGCCTCCGGCCACCCCTCGCTGGAATCGTCGGAACCGGCCGGGCCGACCAGCGCCCGCCGAACCGGAGGGGTACCGATGAGCGCGCACGCCATGCTGGAGAAGCTGCACGGCCGGACGGCGCCCGGAGTACCGCGCTGGGCCGTGCGGACCGCGTACGTCACCAGCCTGACCGCGCTGCCCGCGGGTCTCTGGCGGATCGCCGCCTTCACCTTCGGCGCACCGCTGCTGGAGCCGTCCGCCGGGGCGGACCCGGACTCCGGGACCCTGTGGTGGTACGTGATCGTGCTCAGCGCGGTCAGCGAGGCGCTGGCGTTCCTCGCCCTCGGGCTGGTCAGCGAGTGGGGCGAGCGGTGGCCGCGCCGGATGCCGTTCCTCGGCGGGCGCCCCGTCCCGACCCTCGCCGCGGTGATCCCGGCCGCTCTCGGCGCCGCCGCGCTGATGGCCCTCCCGTACTCCCTGGTGATGGGCGCCTTCGGGCGGGGACTCACCGGCGAGCCCACCGGCCTCGTCACCCACGGCTACCAGACCGTCCTCTTCTGGGCCTCCTACCTCCCGCTCGGCCTCTGGGGACCGCTGCTCGCCGTACTGACCGTGCACTACTACCGGCGCCGCGCCGCCGGCCCCGCCCGGCGGCCGTCCACCGCCCTCGCCGCCTGAACCGCCTGCACCGCCCGGTCCGCCGGGACCGACCGGTCAGTCACCCGCTGCCGCGGCGTCCGCCGCCGCCCGGACGAACTCCCGCACCCGCGCCGTGGTGTTGCCCTCCGACCAGACCGGCCCGCGTTCGATCGGCGGCGCGTCGTGGATCGGCACGTAGGCGAGATCCGGGCGCGGGTAGTACCGCCGGGAGTGCTCGCCGACCGGCAGCACGCCCCGGCCGAGGGCGACCAGGGTGAGCATCTCGGAGAAGGTCCCGCCGGCCGGCCCCTTCGGCACCGGCCGCCCCGACGGCGTACGGTCCGGCGTGCGGTCCCGCTTGAACGCCACCGAGGTCACCGCCGGGTACTGCACCACCGGGTGGTCCGCGAGGACCTCCAGCGACACCGACTCCCGCTCCGCCAGCGGGTGGCCGGCCGCCACGGCCAGCACCCGGCGCTCGGTCATCAGCACCGGCCCGCAGGCCATCCCGTCGAACGGGTAGGACGCGATCAGGACGTCCACGGAGCCGTCCAGCAGGCTGGACCGGGTGTTCGCCAGCTGGGCCTCGCGGACGTCCACCCGGCAGTCCGGGTGCCGCTCGGCGAACAGCGCCACCGCCTTCAGCAGCACCGGCGCCGTCCCCTCCCCGAGGAAGGCGACCCGCAGCTCGCCGGTGACGCCCCGGTTCGCGTCCACCGCCCGCCGGACCGCCTCGTCCATCCCCGCCACCAGCGGCGCCAGGTCGTCCGCGAGCCGCCGCCCCACCGGCGTGATCCGCACCGTCCGGCTGGTCCGCTCGAACAGCGGCCCGCCGAGCCGCCGTTCGAGCTGCCGCACCACCTGGCTGACCCGCCCCGTGGTGAGCAGCAGCCGCTCCGCCGTCCGCCCGAAGTGCAGTTCCTCGGCGAGCGCCAGGAAGATCTCGACCTCCAACCGTTCCAGCACCGGCCCCGTCCCTCCCCGGCGTTCAGCCCGGCTCAACGATCCTTGGCCGATCCCGCCTTGATGGCGACGGCCGCCCGGCGGATCGTAGAGGACACGAACCGCCACCGCCTCTCCCCGACTGGAGCCACCGTGACCGCCCTCCGCGTCAAGGCCTTCGACCACCTCGTGCTCAACGTCCGCGACATCGAGCGCTCGCTGGAGTTCTACGGCGGGCTGCTCGGCCTGGCGCCCGTCCGCGTCGACGAGTGGCGGGCCGGCGAGGCCCCCTTCCCGTCGATCCGGATCACCCCCGAGACCATCATCGACCTGATCAGCCGCCCCCGGGGCGAGTCCAACGTCGACCACATCTGCCTGACCGTCGAACCGCTGGACTGGCAGGAGGTCATCGACGCCGGCACCTTCACCGTCCTCGAAGGCCCCGTCCCCCGCTACGGCGCACGCGGCACCGCCACGTCCGTGTACGTGCAGGACCCGGACGGCAACACCGTCGAACTCCGCTGGTACCCCGAGGACGCCGCCTGACCCCGACCTGACCCCGCCCCACCGGCAGGGGCGCCCGTAACGGGCCGAGGGCGCGGCGGCGCGGGGGTCCGGCGCGCTCGACCCAGCCCCGGGGGAGCCCGCACACCGGCGCCGCCCGTCCGCGGCGGGGGTCGCGCTCCGCCGCGCGGCCTCCGTCAGCCGGTGCGGCGGGGTCCGCACCGGCAGTCGACACGGAGCCCACCGACCCGGTGCGATCTCCGCATTGACAGCTCCTCTTCGATGGCTGACCGTAAAAGTCGACAACTGACTTCCCGTCAGCCCATCGGCGACGCAAGGGCCCGACCAACCCAGAACACCAGCCGCTGCGCGAGGAGTTCGACGATGACGGTACCGCCCGCCCTCCCCACCTTCACGCCCGGCAGCCGACGCGCCCCGGGGGCTCTGCCGCTCCTCGGACACGCGTGGCAACTCCAGCGCCGCCCGCTCGCGTTCCTGCGATCGCTCCCACGACACGGCGACCTCGTCGAGATCGGACTCGGGCCGCGCAGAGCCTATGCGGTGTGCCACCCGGACCTGGTGCGGCAGGTGCTCACCGACGCGAGGACCTTCGACAAGGGCGGGCCGATCTACGACAAGCTCCGGCAGCTGCTGGGGAACGGCCTGGGCACCAGCGCCCGCGAACCACACCGCAGGCAGCGCCGCATGATCCAGCCGGTCTTCCACGCGGAACGGATCCGGGAGTACGTCCCGGCCATCCGCGACGAGGTCGTCGCCGCCACCGCCGGATGGTCGGACGGCCAGGTCATCGACGTCGCCGAGCACACCTACAAGATCATCACGAGAGTCCTCACGCGCACGATGTTCGCCGCCGAAGCCCGCGCCGAGGCCGCGACCGTGATCGCCGAGGCGCTGCCGGTGTTCCACGAGGGCGTCGGCCGGCGCATGAACTCGCCCTTCGCCTTCCTGGAGAAGGTGCCGACCTCCGGCAACCGTCGCTACGAAGCGGCGAAGGCCCGACTGCACTCGTTGGTGGACCGACTGATCGCCGACCACCGCCGGGACGGCGCCGATCACGACAACCTGCTGTCCGTGCTCATGGCCGCCGGAGACGGCCGGGCGGACGGCGGGGCCTCGGCGATGACCGACGAGGAGATCCACGAGCATGTGATCACCTTCCTGGTGGCCGGGATCCCCACCTCTGCGGCGGTGCTGGCCTGGTCGCTGCACTTCCTGGGCCAGGACCCCGGGTTGGAGGCCCGCCTGCACAGCGAGGTCGACCTGGTCCTGGACGACGGGCCGCCCACCTGGGCGCACCTGGGCCGGCTCGACCTCACCACCCGCACGCTCACCGAGGTCATGCGGTACTACCCGCCCGGCTGGCTGCTGACCCGGGTCGCGATGCACGACACCGTCCTGGCCGGACGGCGCATCCCCGAGGGCACCGTGATCCTCTTCAGCCCGTACCTCCTCCACCACCGCCCGGACCTGCACCCCGCCCCCGGCCTCTTCGACCCGGACCGCTGGCTCCCGGAGCGCCGGCACGCGATGGCCCGGGACACGTTCATCCCGTACGGCATCGGCAGCCGCAAGTGCATCGGCGAGGTCTACGGCATCGTCGAACTCACCCTCGCGCTCTCCGTGATAGCGCGCCGCTGGCGGCTGACACCGGTGCCGGGCGCAGGCGCACACCTCACCGACCCGAAGCCTTCCGCCGTCATCCACCCGGCGCCCCTGACGATGCGCCTCGGCGAACGCGGGGCCACCCGCCCCCGGGCCTGAGCGGTCAGGGTCCCCGGTCACAGGGGCAGATCAACCTTCGTCGAGACCGGTGTCCCGGTCCGCGAGGTCAGGCGAGGGCGGCGGCCAGCAGGGTGAAGGCGGCGACGATGACGGCGACGCGGGCGTAGTGGAAGCGGTCCCAGCGGTCGCTCTGTTCCCTCCAGTCCGCGGGCCGGTTCTCGGGGGTCCACGTCTTGCTCCGGTTGTTGATCGGGACGAGCAGCAGGACCGACATGAGCACGCTGATGACCAGCAGTGCGGCGGCGGTCACGACGAGGCCGACGCCGGGGCGGTGCCATCCGGCGACGGCCCACACGGCGCTCAGGGCGAGGGAGGTGAAGTACCAGACCGGCATCAGGGCGCCGAGCATCCGGCCACCGTGGGCGCGGCCGAGCTGGTAGCTGTCCTCGGGCAGTGCGCCGAGGATCCGGTTGACGACGAAGGCGACGGAGAACTCCACCCCCACCATCACTCCGACAACCACGATGGTGACGACCTTGAGTGCGTCGAGCATGATGACCCCTCCTGAGATCTAGCGCCGCTAGGTGATGAGAGCAACGCTAGTACTACTGCCGCTCCCTTGTCTAGCGGTGCTAGAATCAGGTCATGTCGGTTCAGGAACGCAAGGAACGCGAACGGGCGGCCCGCGAGCACCTCATCGTGGCGACGGCCCGCGAAATCGCCGAGCAACAGGGCTGGGACGCGGTCACCACCCGCCGGCTCGCCGAGCGCATCGAGTACAGCCAGCCCGTCCTCTACAGCCACTTCCGCGGCAAGCGCGAGATCATCGGGGCCGTCGCCCTGGAGGGTGCCGCCGAGATGGCCGCGGCGCTGCGGGCCGCGACCTCGGCCGCCGACGGCCCCCGCACCCGGGTCACCGCTCTCGCCCGCACCTACCTCGACTTCGCCGAACGCCACCCGGCGGTCTACGACGCCATGTTCCAGCTCGACGGCGGTCTGGCCTTCGCGGCCGAGGACACCCCGGCGCCGCTCAAGGACGCCTTCGCCGCCCTGCTGGAGAGCCTCGGCGAGGTCGCCGGGGAGGGCGTCCACCCGGGGCTGTTCACCGAGGTGTTCTGGGCGGCCCTGCACGGGCTGGCCACCCTGACCCGGGCGGGACGGCTGCCGCCGGCCGAAGCCGAGCAGAGGGTGGAGCTGCTGGTGGACCGGCTCGCCGTGATCTGACACGCCGTTCGGACGGGCGGGCAGCCGGAGACCTTCCCGGCTGCCGGCCTACGAGTCCCCGCCCCGACACGACCCCGAACCCGCCCGCCGCCACCGGGGCCGGCAACTCCGGCGCCCTGTTCGGCGCGGGCGCGGCCCTGGTGCTGCTCGGCGCCGGCGCGGTCCTCTACGCGAAGCGCCGCCGCACCGCGTCCCAGGGCTGACCCGGCCCCGGTGCCCCGCCCGGCCCCCGCCGCCGGGGCACCGGCCCGCCGGCTCGGCCACAGTGCTGGGAAGCCCCCTCCACCTCCCAGCACTGCTGCCGGTCTGCGCGCGAGCTCGACCTCACTCCCGGCCGATGCCGACGGCGGAGCCCGTCAGTCGGCCAGCGGGAGGTAGACGCGGTTGCCCTGGGCCGCGAACTCGGCGGACTTCTCGGCCATGCCGGCGACCGCGTCGGCGCCGTAGCCGGCGTTGACGGCCGTGGAGCCGTCGCCGTGCTGGTCGCGGATCTGCTGGGAGATCTTCATCGAGCAGAACTTCGGTCCGCACATGGAGCAGAAGTGGGCCGTCTTGGCAGGCTCGGCGGGGAGGGTCTCGTCGTGGAACGCGCGGGCCGTCTCCGGGTCGAGGGCCAGGTTGAACTGGTCCTCCCAGCGGAACTCGAAGCGGGCGTCGGAGAGGGCGTCGTCCCAGTCCCGGGCACCCGGGTGGCCCTTGGCGAGGTCGGCGGCGTGGGCGGCGATCTTGTAGGTGATGACGCCGGTCTTCACGTCGTCCCGGTTCGGCAGGCCCAGGTGCTCCTTGGGCGTGACGTAGCAGAGCATCGCGGTGCCCCACCAGGCGATCATCGCCGCCCCGATGCCGGAGGTGATGTGGTCGTACCCGGGCGCGACGTCCGTGGTGAGCGGGCCGAGGGTGTAGAACGGGGCCTCGTCGCAGATCTCCTTCTGGAGATCCATGTTCTCCTTGATCTTGTTCATCGCGACGTGGCCCGGACCCTCGATCATCACCTGGACGTCCCTCGCGCGGGCGATCCGGCCCAGCTCGCCCAGCGTCTCCAGCTCGGCGAACTGCGCCTCGTCGTTGGCGTCGGCGGTCGAACCGGGGCGCAGGCCGTCACCGAGCGAGAAGGTGACGTCGTAGCGCGCGAGGATGTCGCAGAGCTCCGCGAAGTTGGTGTAGAGGAAGTTCTCCTGATGGTGCGCCAGACACCAGGCGGCCATGATCGAACCGCCGCGCGAGACGATTCCGGTCTTGCGGCGGGCCGTCAGCGGAACGTACCGCAGCAGCACGCCCGCGTGGACGGTCATGTAGTCGACGCCCTGCTCGCACTGCTCGACGACGGTGTCGCGGTAGACGTCCCAGCTGAGCTCCTCCGCCCTGCCGTCGACCTTCTCCAGCGCCTGGTAGAGCGGCACGGTCCCGATCGGCACGGGGGAGTTGCGCAGGATCCACTCGCGGGTGGTGTGGATGTTGCGGCCGGTGGAGAGGTCCATGACGGTGTCGGCGCCCCAGCGGGTGGCCCAGGTCATCTTCTCCACCTCCTCCTCGATCGAGGAGGTGACGGCGGAGTTGCCGATGTTCGCGTTGATCTTCACCAGGAAGTTGGTGCCGATGACGGCCGGCTCCACCTCGGGGTGGTTCACGTTGACCGGGATGACGGCGCGCCCGCGGGCGACCTCGTCGCGCACGAACTCGGCCTCCAGGCCCTCGCGCAGGGCGACGAACTCCATCTCGGGCGTCACGATGCCGCGCTTGGCGTAGGCCAGCTGGGTGACGGCCTCACCGCCGCGTCCGCGCAGCGGGCGGCGCGGCCGGCCGGGGAAGACCGCGTCGAGGTTGCGCAGGTCCCCGCCGCGCGGCGACGTGTGCTTGATGCCGTCGTCCTCGGGACGCGCCTCGCGCCCGTCGTACTCCTCGACGTCGCCGCGCTGACGGATCCAGGAATCGCGCAGGGCCGGCAGGCCGCGCCGCACGTCGGGTTCGTAGGCCGGATCGGTGTACGGCCCGGAGGTGTCGTACAGCGGGACGGTCTTCCCGTTGGTGAGCACGACCTCGCGGTACGGAACGCGCAGGTCGGGGCGGGACCCGTCGCGGTAGGCCTTGCGCCAGGCCGGGGTCGGGTAGCCGGTACCCGCGCTGGAGACGGCGGAGTTCCGGGCAGACTGCGGCTGTGCGTCGAACGTGGTCATCAGACCTTCTACTCCCTACGCCGGCATTACCCGGTCAGGTTCCTGCGGTCGACGCAGCGGTCGGCACGTCGGACGACGTTCCGGTCAGCGCCCTCTCAGCCCGGTGCTCCGAGCTCCCGTGTCCGCAGGCCGTGTTGCCTGCGCATGACGTCCAACACCGTAGCGAGCGGAACGCCGGAGGTCCAGAGGGGGTCGGAACGGCCGGCCGACGGGTGTCGAATCCGGCAAATCGGACGGTCGCGGCCGAGCGGACCGGCAATCGGGCCCCGGCCGGGCAGACTGGCAGTCGCGGGGTCGACGGCGGGGACGACGAGAGGGAGGCCGGCGTGGTCGGAAGCACGGGGCGGGTCACCGGGACGGTCGGCACGGGGCTGGTCGGCGAGGTGATGGTGCACGTCCCGGAGCGGCAGGGCGCCGAGGCGTTCCTCGCCTACCTCGCCGTACCGGGGGACCGACTGCCGGTCGGCACACCGGTGTTGGTGATCGAGTACCAGCCGCCGCGCACCGTGTACGTAGCGCCCATAGGCCCGTGACGACCTTGTGACAGAGCGTCATGTCACTTCCCTTTCCATCGGTTTGGCTCCGGCGGAGAATCCGAGTCGGCGCATCTCCTGCGCCGGAAGGGGGAGTTGAACCATGGTGTACCTCATCCCCGGAGCGGTGGTCGCGACACTGCTCCTCGGAATCACACTCTTCAAACTCATGTGGCGGGTGGCCGAGCCGAACGAGGCTCTGATCATCTCCGGCTCCCGGCACCGGACCGAGGGGGTCGGCGACGGGCTGGGATTCCGGATCGTCACCGGCCGGGGGACCCTCGTCACCCCCGGCCTGCAGGGCGTCCGGCGGCTCTCGCTGGACCTCAACGAGGCCGAACTGAACGTCGAGTGCGTCACCACGCAGGGAATCCCGGTCCGGGTGAAGGGCGTGGTGATCTTCAAGGTCGGCGACGACGACGTCTCGATCGCCAACGCCGCCCGCCGTTTCCTCGACCAGCAGAAGCTGATCAGCCAGCGCGTCCACAACGTCTTCGCCGGACACCTGCGGTCGATCGTCGGCGGGCTCACCGTCGAGGACATGATCCGCGACCGCGAGCGGCTCACCGGGGAGACCAGGGCCGCCTCGGGGCTGGAGATGGAGAAGCTCGGGCTGATCATCGACACCCTGCAGATCCAGGAGATCATCGACCCGACCGGCTACATCAAGAACCTCGCCATCCCGCACGCCGCAGCCGTCCAGCGGGACGCCCGGATCGCGCAGGCGCACGCCGACCGGCTGGCCACCGAGGCCGAGCAGGAGGCGGCCGCCCGCAAGGCCGAGGCGACCCGCAACAGCGAGATCCAGCAGGCCTCCTACCAGGCCGAACGGGACACCGCCAACGCCAGGGCCCGACAGGCCGGCCCGCTCGCCGACGCCGGCGCCCGGCAGCAGGTGGTGGTCCAGGAGACCCGGGTCGCCGAGCTGGAGGCCCAACGGAAGGAGCAGCAGCTCCAGATCGACGTCCGCAAACCGGCCGACGCCCGGGCGTACGACACCCGGACCACGGCGGACGCCGACCGTGACGCCCGGATCTCCGCCGCCCAGGCCCAGGCCCAGGAGACCGAGCTGAAGGCGGCGGCCGAGGCCGGCCGGGTCCGCATCGCGGCCCAGGCCGAGGCGGAGGCCACCAAGCTGCGCGGCCTGGCCGCCGCCGAGGCGACCAGGGCCACCGGAGAGGCGGAGGCGGCGTCCGCCGAGGCACGCGGTCTGGCGGACGCGCAGGCCGTCCGGGCTCTCGGTCTCGCCAAGGCCGAGGGCCTCAAGGCCCGTGCCGACGCGCTGGCCGAGAACCAGGAGGCTCTGGTCGCACAGGAGTTGGCGGAGAAGTGGCCGGACATCGTGCTGGCCGCCGCCGAGTCGTTCGGCCACGTCGAGCACATGGTGCTGCTCAACGGCGCCGACGGAATGGGCGAGCTGTTCGCCAAGGCGCTCACCATGGGCGGCACCGGGCTCGGCCTGGCCCGCCAGCTGCTGACCACCATCGGGCCGGAGGCCGCACCGGCCGCGGCACCCACCGCGGCACCGGCTGCGGCCGTCCAGCAGATTCCGGTCGACCGCACGCCGGCGGACCGGGTGCCCGCGGACCGGACCACGGAGGAGTGACGTGACTGGGTAGCCGCCCGCGCCCACCTGAGTACGAGTACTCAGGTGGGCGCGGGTGCGTCCGCCGGACGATGGGGACATGCACCCTGCAGCCACCGCGCGGATCGGCATCACCGCCGTCGGAGCCCACCTGCCCGCCCGCCGTCTGACCTCCCAGCAGCTCCAGGACGAGGTCACCGCCGGCGGCCGACTCCGCCTGCCGGAGCGGACGTTCGAGAAGGCCACCGGCATCGTCACCCGGCACTTCGCGGCCGAGGGCGAGTACGCCTCCACGCTGGCCGTGGGCGCCGCCCGGCGCGCCCTCGCCGCCCGCGGACTGGACCCGCTCGACCTCGACCTGCTGCTGTACGCCTCGGCCACCCGGGACGTCTGCGAGCCTGCCACGGCCCACCTCGTCCAGGCCGAACTCGGCTCCCGCGCACACGCGCTGGACGTCAGCAACGCCTGCAACAGCTTCCTCAACGGCATCGACCTGGCCCGTGCGATGATCCTCGCCGGCCGGGCCCGGCGCGCCCTGGTGGTCACCGGCGAGACGCCGAGCCGGGCCATGCGGCGCGACCCGGACGGCCTCGCCGACTTCCGCGACGGGTTCGCCGGCTACACCTTCGGCGACGCCGGCGCCGCCGTCGTGGTCGAGGCGGTGGAACGCGGCGGCATCCTCGACATCGAGACCGAGACCGCCTCCGAACACTGGGAGGTCGGCGGGATCCCGGGCGGCGGCTCGCGGCACCCGCGCGGCGACGAGTACAGCTACTTCCGGGGCGGCGGCAAGGAGTTGCGCGGCGTCTTCGAGAAGATCGGCGGGGACATCCTGACCCGGGTGGCCGCCCGCACCGGCCTCGGCTGGGACGACTACGCCCGGGTGCTGGTGCACCAGGTGACCGTCCCCTACCTGGAGCGGTTCGTCGAGCTCACCGGGGTGCCGGCGGAGAAGCTGGTGGTCACCGTGCCCGAGCTGGGCAATGTCGCCAGCGCCACGCTCGGCATCCAACTCGACCGAATAAGACACGAGTTGAATACCGGAGACAAGGTGCTCCTGCTCGGCCTGGGCGGCGGCGTCAGCCTGATGACGATGGTCTGGGAGGCGTCGTGAGCACCCCGGCGACCCCCCGGACGGACGGCCACCGGCTCTGGGTCGTCGTCCCCGCCTACCAGGAGGAGGCCCGGATCACCGGCACCCTGGACGCCCTCGCCGCCCAACGGGACCGGGAGTTCACCCTGCTGGTCGCCGACAACGGCTCGACCGACGGCACGGTGGCCGCCGTCCGCGCCTTCGCCGCCCGGGCGCCCTTCCCCGTCGAGGTGCTGGTCGAGCCGGAGAAGGGCGTCGGCTCGGCGGTCGACACCGCCTTCCGGCACGCCATCGCGCACGGCGCGACGCTGCTCGCCCGCACCGACGCCGACTGCCTGCCCGAGCCCGGCTGGAGCGCCGCCGCCCGGGCCGGGATGTGTGCCGGGGGCGGACTGGTCTGCGGCCGGGTCACCGCCCGCCGCGACGAGCACGGGCCGACCGGGCGGGCCGTCTTCCTGCTCCTGGTCGCGCTGGGCGCCTTCTTCGGCCGGATCCGGCCCGCGCACCGGCGCCGGCACGGCTACCTCACCCCGTACCGGATGCACGCCGGCAACAACATGGCGATCACCGCCGAGCTGTACCAGGCCGTCGGCGGCATGCCGCGCCGGCCCTCGCCCACCGACCGTACGTTCATCAACCGGGTCCGCCGGCACAGCACGGCGATCGTGCACCGCCGGGACATGGTGGTGCAGAACTCCACCCGGCGGATCCGCGCCTACGGGGTGGTCGGCACGGCGCGCTGGTACCTGGAGCGCGGCGCCGGACCACGCTCCGTCGACGTCCGCTGAGCACGGCGGACCCCGGCAACCGTCCCGGTCCCGGCGCCGTCCCACTCCTCGCCGCCCCACCCTCCGCGCCGACCCGGGTCCCTGCCCCGAGCCCCTGACCCTGACCCGGCCCCTGCCCCTGCCCCTGCCCTGACCCAGCACCCGCCAGACTCCCTCGCCGAGGACACCCGATGCTCGACCGGCTCGCCCACGCGCTGCGCACCGTCCACCCCGACCGCCCGGCCGTCCTGCGGCACACCCGGCTCGGCACCACCCGGGTCCGGATCCGTCGCGGCGAACTCGCCGACCTCGCCGACACCTACGCCACCGCCCTGCACGCCCGTGGCCTCACCGAAGGCACCACCCTCGGCGTCGCCGTCCGCCCCGGCCCCCGGGCCCTCGCCGTCATGCTCGCCGCGCACCGGCTCGGCCTGCGGATCGCCGTCCTGGACCCGGCCGCCGGCCCCGACGTGCTGGCCGCCCGGCTCTCCCTCGCCCAACCCGACCTGGTGCTCGCCGACGCCGCTGCCCAGGCGGCGGCCGGCTGGGCCGAGCCGCTGGCCCGGCGCGCCGGCCTCGCCCTGCCCCCGCTGGACGTGATCGGCCCGGTCGCCACCCTCGGCCGACGACTGCCCGGCTGCGCACCGGGGTTGCGGCTCGGCCGGTTCGGCGCCTCCGTGCCCCGCGTCCCCGGCCGCGACACCCACGAGCGGGACGCCGACGCCGTCATCGTCTTCACCTCCGGCACCACCGCCCGCCCGCGCGCCGTGGTGCACACCCGGAACGGCCTGGCCGCCGGGCTGCGCACGGTCACCGACCTGGTCGACCCGCGGCCCGGAACGACCGTCGTGGGCGGCACCTTCTTCGTCCTGGTCCCCGCCCTCACCGCCGGTGCCGCCGTCGCCCTGCCGGCCCGCACACCGACCGCGCTCGCCCGCCAACTCGCCCGGCTCGCGCCGGCCCACACCTATCTCACCCCGCCGCAGCTGCGTGCGGCCCTGGCCGTCGGAGCCCGGTTCACCGGGCGGGTCTGGACCGGCTCGGCGCCCGCCGACGCCGCCCTGCTCCGCCGGGTCAAGCAGGCCGGCGCCGACCAGGCCTGGGGCGTGTACGCGCTCACCGAGCTGTTCCCGGCGGCGGCCGTCGAGGAGGTCGAGAAGAGCGCCTTCACCGGCCCGGGCGACCTGGTCGGCGCCCCGCTGCCGGGTGTCCGCACCGACCTCGGTCCGGACGGCGAACTGCTGCTCACCGGCCCCGGCGCCCGTCACCGCTACCTGGGCGAGGAACCCGACCCGTGGGTGCGCACCGGCGACCGTGGCGCGCTCGACGGGAACGGCCGGATCGTGCTCGGCGGCCGGCTCAAGGACATGGTCCTGCGCCGCGCCGAGAACATCTATCCCGGCCTCTACGAACCGGCGCTGCACCTGCCGGGTGTCGCCCTCGCGGTGCTGGTCGGAGTCCCGTCCGGGGACGGCGACGAACGGCTGGTCGCCCTCGTCCAGCCCGTGCCCGGTACCGATCCCGACCGGCTTCGGGCCGCGCTGAACGCCCCGCTGGACCGGATGGGCACGGCCCGCCCGGACGCCGTCCTGTTCGGCGAGGTACCTCTGACCGGCCGTTCCCGCAAACCCGACCGGGCTGCCGCATCCGCCTACTGCGCAGGGGAGTTGTCCACATGAACACCGTCGTCCCGGACGCGCCCGCCGGCCGCCGGACCGCACCCGCACCCTCACCGGCACCGCCACCCTCGCCGGCCCCGACCGGCGCAGCGACGCCCAGCCGCACCGCCCCCGACCGCACCGACCCCGACCGCACCGACCCCGACCGGACGGACCCCGACCGCAGCGCCCTCGACCGCGCCGCCCGCCGGCGGGACCGCCGGGTCTACCTGCACAGCCACCCGGTGCTCTTCGCCCTGCTCGCCGCCACCCGCCGACGCCCGGTGGTCCGGCTCGGCCGTACCGTCCTGGTCCACGACACCGAGGCCTACCGCGAGGCGCTCACCCGGATCCCGCTCGACCGCACCGCGCCCGGCACCACCGGCGGAGCCGCCGCCCGACTGACCGACGGCGGGCTCCTGTTCGACCAGGACGGCGCCGAACACCGTTCCGCCCGAAGGGTGTTGGCAGCGGGACTCGACTCTGCGGCGGTGCGGCGGCTGCGCCCGCACTGGCTGGCCGTGCTGGCCGAACGGGTGCCGGCGATCGCCGACGGGCCGATCGACCTGGTCCGCCTGGCCCAGGAGCTGTCCGGGGTGACGGCCGCCGCGCTGACCGGCTCCCCGGCCGCCCCGCACGCCCTGGCCGGTGCCGCCGCCCGGGCCGCCGAAGCCGCCGCCCGCGACCACCTGCCCGGACCGCGGCCCCGTCGCCGCACCGCCCGGGCGTCCGCCGCGCGCGCCGCCGACCTGGCCGCGCTGCTGCCCGACCCGCTGGACACGATGGTCGCGGTCGCCACCGTCAACACCACCGTCGCCGCCCTCCCCCGGGCCGCCGCCTGGTGCGCGGACGCCGGCCTCTGGCCGTCGGTCGACGCCGCCACCGCTCCCGCACTCGCCGCCGAGCTCCTCCGTCTCACCGCGCCCTCGCCCCTGCTCCCCCGGGTGGCCGCCGAGGACGCCGTCCTGGCCGGCCGCCGGGTCCGGGCCGGCGACCGGCTGATCCTGGTCGCCCGGCACGCCGCCCGGGCCCACCGGCCGGAGGCCGCCCCAGGTCCGGGCGCCACCCAGGCCGTCTTCGGCGCCGGACCGCACGCCTGCCCCGGCGCGGGCCTGGCCCGGGTGCTGCTCGCCGACCTCCTGCTCGCCCTCGCCCCGTACCGCCCGGTGGTCACCCGTGCCCGGGCCGACCGCCGCGCCGCGCTCCCCGGCTGGGCGGAACTCACCGTGCGCCGCACCCGCACCCCCACCGCCCGAGCCGACACCGCCCGGGCCGACGCGGTCGCGCCGACCGCCACCGTCACCCCCGCCACGACCGGGCCCGCCGTCACCGTTCCCCCCGGTCCCGCGCCCCCGGCGCCCGCACCCACCTGTCCCCACGCCGCAGCCGCCGCCCTCCACCGAGGAGACCCCCGATGCGGATAGCCGTCACCGGAGCGAGCGGTTTCTGCGGCTCCCACGTCGTCCGCGCCGCCGTCGCCCACGGTCTGGACGTGGTCGGCTACGGCCGCCGCCCCGGTCCGGCCGGCCGCCACGTCCACTGGGACGCCGCCGTCGCCGACCCGGACCTCACCGGCGTCGACGCCGTGGTGCACTGCGCCGCCGCCGTCGCCGACCTGCCCCCGGGCTCCGCCGCCGAGGCCGGGCAGTTCGCCGTCAACGTCACCGGCACCGAGCGCCTGCTGCGCGCCGCCGCCGGGCGCCCGGTCGTCTGGGTCTCCAGCGCCAGCGTCTACGACCCCCGGATCGCCCGCGAGTCCGTCCGGGAGCACCACCCCACCGAGGGCGGTCACCTCAACGCGTACGGTCGCACCAAGGCCGCCGGTGAGCGGCTCGCGCTCGCGGCGGGGGCGGTCGTCCTGCGTCCGCGCGCCGTCTACGGGCCGGGCGATCCCCACCTCGTGCCCCGGCTGCTGGGACGGGTCCGGCACGGGCGACTGCTGCTGCCCGGAGGGGACGTCCGGCTCAGCCTCACCGCCGTGCAGAACCTCGCCGACGCCTGTCTGGCCGCCGCCGGGACCGGCCGCCCCGGCAACCGCCCGTGGGCACCGGGCGCCTACAACATCGCCGACGCCCGCCACTACCGGCGTGACGAGGCGGTCCGCGCGGTGCTCGCCGCCCACGGCGTGCACGCCGGGCTCCACCACGTCCCGGCGCCGCTGGCCCGGCTGGCCGCCCGCACCGGCCGGGTCCCGGGTCTGACCCCGTACGCGGTCGACCAGCTGTCCCGCAGCGTCACCCTGGACCTGGCCCGCGCGCGCACCCAGGGCTGGCGCCCGCTCTGGGATCTCGACACCGTCCTGATGCTCGACCGCGCGGCGCCCGCGGCCGCACCCCCCGGAACCGCCGGCCCGGCCTGAACCGCCGACCCGGCCCCCGACGACGGACGCCCGCACCCCGGTGAGGGGTGCGGGCGTCCGCGCAAGGCCGGTGGAGACCGGTGGAGGCCGGTTCCGGCCGGGTCAGTTCCTGGCGGCCTTCTTCACCAGGATCACCACCGCGGCGGCGATGCCCACCACCACCAGCAGCTTGATCGCCAGGCTCAGCAGGGCACCGACGACGCTGAACACCAGGCCGAGGATGTTCCAGGCGAGTACCAGCACCAGCACCGGCACGACGATGTTCCGCACCCACGAGGGCAGCGACTTCCAGAGCTCAGCCATGTCCGTTCCTTCTCTCCCCTTGGGGTCGGCTGCCGTCCGGTGCCGCATCCCGCTCGTTCTCGGTACTTCGATCGTACGGTGACGCAAGTGGCCGAACGAGAGCCAACGGCCCGGAGAGAACCCGGAGATCACCCCTACCCCGAACCCCGGGTGAACCCCCGGGGCCGGCCCCGGGGCCGGCCGTCCGGCCGCGCCCCGGCCAAGCACCGGACGGGCCCCGGACGACACCGGCGACCTGCGGGGACGGCCCGCACGAGGGTCAGACCGGCCAGGTCTCCCGCCGCCACGCGGCGTCCCAGAACATCCACTCGTACCGCGAGGTGGTGACGAAGTGCTCCACCACGCGTCGCCGTTCGGCCGCGGACATCTCCTCACCGAGCCGGTCGGTCAGCGCCAGCACCCGCCGCACCACCGACTGGAACGCCTCGTCGCCGTAGGTGGCGATCCACTTCGCGTAGAGCGGGTCCGGGGAGCCCTGGGCCAGCAGCCGGTCCCCGACCCGGGCGTAGATCCAGTAGCACGGCAGCACCGCACCGACCGCCTCGGCGAAGGAGCCGCCGTAGACGGTGGCGAGCAGGTAGCTGGTGTACGCGCGGGTGGTGGGGAGCACCGGCTCGGCGGCGGCCTCCTCGGCGCTGTCGCCGAAGGCCTCCAGGAAGTCGGCGTGCATCCCCTGCTCGGCCGCCAGCGCGCCGATCGCGTCGTCGGCGAAGGCCCGCACCTCCTCCTCGCCGGGGGCCTTGGCGGCGCAGACGGCGAGCGCGCGGGCGTAGTCGCGCAGGTAGTGCGAGTCCTGCACGACGAAGTGGCGGAACGCCTCGCGCGGCAGGGTGCCGTCGGTGAGGCCGGCGATGAAGGGGTGGTCGAGTATCTCGGCGTAGACCGGCTCGATCGCCGCCCAGAGTTCTTCCGTCAGGCTCAGGCTCATGCTCCGACCCTAACCGGCGGGTCCGGGCTTCCGGAGGGCCGGTCGGGGCCCGGTCCGCGGCGGCCGGATCTCCGGCCTCAGTCCTCCGGCCCCACTCCTCCGGCCTCAGTCCTCCGGCCCCACTCCTCCGGCCTCAGTCCTCCGGCGGGGAGAACACCACCAGGACCCGCAGCTCCTCGGTGATGTGGTGGAACCGGTGCGGCACCCCGGCCGGCACGTACACCACGGTGCCCCGCCCCACCGCGGTGGTCTCGTCCCCGACGGTCAGCTCGGCCCGGCCGCTGATCACCTGGTAGATCTCGTCCTGGGTGTGCGCGGTCTGCGTGTCGGTGTCGCCGGGGGAGAGCGCGTAGAGGCCGGCGGACATCCGCGGCTCGCGCAGGAACCTCAGGTACGCACCGTCGTTGGCGGCACGCTCGGCGTCCAGTCGGTCCAGCCGGAACACCTTCATCGGGGCACCCCTCCTCGTCCGGGCGTCGGCCCAGGAGGCATTCAACACCACCACGACGCCCGGGGCTCTCGCCCGTCCCTTGACCGACCTGGGACGCTGGCCCCATGAAGGGTTTCCTCATCAAGACACTGATCAACGCGGCGGCCATCTGGGTCGCCGCCTGGATCGTCTCCGGCATCACGCTGGCCGGGGACGACTGGCAGCACAAGACGCTCACGGTGGTCGCCGTGGCACTGCTCTTCGGGGTGGTGAACTGGCTGATCAAGCCGGTGGTGAAGTTCTTTTCCTTCCCCCTGTTCATCCTCACCCTGGGTCTGTTCACCTTCATCGTGAACGCGTTGATGCTCTGGCTGACCTCGTGGGCGTCGGACAAGCTCGACCTCAGCTTCCACGTCGACGGCTTCTGGGCCGCACTGTTCGGTGCGCTGATCATCAGCCTGGTCTCCTGGGGCCTCAGCCTCGCCCTCGACGACGACTGAGCGAGTCACCGTGCCGGCCCGTGCGAAAGGGCCCCGACCCGGTCGTTCACCGGGAAGGGGCCCCTTCCGTGTTCCCGCCTCCCCGGTCACCCGGCGTTCTCACGCCCTCGGAGGATGAGCGCGAGCTGGGCGTCGAGTTCGCCGGCGGTGACCTCCTGGCCCATCGGCACCAGCCGGTCGGTGCGGGTCAGGAAGGCGACCAGCGGCGGTGCCGGCGACCGCAGCACGGCGCCCCCCTCGGGGGAGTGCAGCACGATGCAGACCTCGGCGAGCTCCCCGCCGGCCGGATGGATGTGCACGTCGCCCTCGCCCGCCGGGCGGCCGATCCCGTCGAGCAGCAGCTCGCGCGCGAACACCCAGGTCACCGGCTCGTCGCCGGGCAGGTGGAACGTGAAACGGACCGCGTACGGGTCGACGGGGTCGTAGGCGAGGTCGACCACGATGCGGAAGGAGAGCTCGTGCGAGACCACCAGGTTCATCATCAGGTGGCCCTGGACTGTGCTGTGCTGCATGGCGCCAGTACCTCTCGTTCTGCCCGGCCGTGCGGGTGTGGGTCCCGCGGGTGGCCGGACAAGGCAGTTCGCTGACAGGGGGAGGGAGTGCGTGCGGTACGTCCGTCCTCATCGTCCACGTTTGGGGACGTAGTGGACAAGACGTGCTTTTTCAAATGGTGAACGAGGGGCGCCCCCGGGGCCGGTCCGGTCGGGTCACGGCCCGTCAGAGGACGAACGACGGCGTCATCGCGCCGACGCTGCGGCGCAGGTGACCGGCGGCGTCGGTGAGCCGGTCGGCCTGCGCGACCGGCAGCGAGAGCGCCATCGTGGCGACCACCGAGCCGACCGTGATGGGAACGGCCGCACAGACGGTCCCGAGCGCGTACTCCTGGCGTTCGATCACCGGCATGGTGGGCCGGAGCCCGGCGAGGCGGCGCAGGACGGTCGACTCCTCGGCGAGGGTGGAGGGCGTGAGACCGACCGGGGGGTGGCGGGCGAGGTGGTCGCGCCGGGCCTCCTCCGGCAGCTGGCCCAGCAGGCACTGGCCGATGGCGTGGGCGTGGGCGGTGGCCCGGAAGTCGGCCCACGGTTCGACGGCGGGCTGGTGCGGGCCGGCCGCGACGTCGACGACGGAGACCTCGCCGTCGCGGTAGAGCGCGAAGTAGACGGCGGCGCCCAGGTCGTCCCGTAACCGTTCCATCCGGGCGCGCAGGTCGAACCGTTCGGACTGGCGGTCGTCGGCCCGGCCTATCCCGTCGACCGCCTCGCCGTAGTAGAAGCGGCCGTCGGCCCGCCGCAGATAGCCCTCGTGGGTCAGGGTGCGCAGCAGGTGGTAGGTGGTGCCGAGCGGGAGTCCGGCGGCGCGGGCGAGCTGTTTGGCGGTGGCCCCCTGGAGGAATCCTCCGACCGCCTCCAGCAGGCGCAGCGCCCGCTGGACCGAGGAGATCAGGGTGGGCTGCCGCTCCTTGCGCGAAGGGCTGGTGGGGCCGGAAGGGCTCGACGGACCCGTGGGACCCGCGGGGCCCGCCGGACTCGTGGCCCCCGGAGGCCGCGCCGGCGGTGACGTGCGCTCTGTGATCCGATCCATGGCCACACCCAGCCCCCAGCCCGAGTCCTTGCACAGGAGGGCATGCGGAGTGAATCGCTCCGATTTGCCCGATAGTCGCTCATTGCAGCACAGCCACGACATCCCCGCAATCACTCTCGCACCGTTCGCTCGGTAAAATCCTTCGAATCAATGGCTAAATATGGATTTAATCTTTGATTCAAAGATCAGTTTAAGCTTCATCTTCGCTATCCAAGATCCATCCAGGGTCCGAACCCTCCCCGAACGGACGCACCCCGGGCGGGCCGCGTTTCGGCCCGCCCGGGCCGCGGGAGACTCCCGCACAACGCTCCAGCCCCGGAGGCCGCCATGCGCACCCCGCCTCGCCCCGTCGTCAAACGCACCGCCCGGGCGATCCTGCTGGAGGTGGACCCCGCCGACCCGTACGGTCCGGCCTCGATCGTGCTGATCAAGCGCACCCGGCCGGACTCGCCGCACCCGTACTGGATCACCCCCGGCGGCGGCGTCGAGCGCGACGACCGCACCGTGGTGGAGGCCCTGCACCGCGAGGTCGACGAGGAACTCGGCGGCAAGGTGGTCGACGTCGTGCCCGCCTTCGTCGACACCGTCAGCCACACCCTCCCCCACCTTCCGGACCCGGGGACCGCCGCCGACGACGGCACCCTCCCGCACCCGCACGGGGTCAAGGTGCAGCACTTCTTCGTCTGCCGGCTCGCCTCGATGGACCTCAGCCGCCGCCACGGGCCCGAGGTGGACGAGCCGAACGGCAAGTACGAGGTGGTCCGGGTGCCGTTCACCCGCGAGGGCGTCACCTCGGTCAACGTGGTGCCGCCGAGCCTTCGGGCGTACCTGGCCGCCAACATCGAGGGCGTCCGCGCCCTGCTCGCGCCCGACCTGGCCTGACCCCTCCGGCCGCCCTGCCCGCGCTACCGGTCCTGCCCGCGCCACCCGCGCTACCGGGCGGGCCTAACCGGCGGCCCGGTCACCGACCAGGTCGTGCCGGATCCGCTCGGTCGGCACGCCCGCGCGCAGCAGCACGCCGACCGCGCGCCGGACCATCGCCGGCGGGCCGCTGAGGTACGCCTCGCGTCCGCTCCACGGACCGAACCGGCCCACCACCTCGGGGAGTTCCCCCGTGAGCAGCCCCGCATCAGACAGGTGCCCGCCGGACCCGCCGGACCCACCGACGGGCGTCCGCGGCCCGGGGCCGGACAGCACCGGGCGGACCGAGAGCCAGCCGTGCCGCCCGGCCAGCTCGCGCAGCGCCGCCAGCTCGTACAGCTCGGCGGCCTGCCGCGCGCCGTAGAAGACCTCCACCGAACGGCCCGCCGCGCCGTGTTCGGCCACCTCCTCGACCAGCGCCCGGACCGGGGCGATGCCGGTGCCGCCCCCCAGCAGCAGCAGGTCCGCGCCGGCGCCGTGGTCGAGGGTCATCCCGCCGGCCGCGGGACCGAGCCGCAGGACGTCCCCGGGCGCCGCCCGGTGCACCAGCGCGTTGCTCACCCAACCGGCCTGCACCGCCTTGACGTGGAAGGTCAGCAGGCCGTCCGGCCGGGGCGCGGAGGCGAACGAGAAGTGCCGCCAGACCCGCGGCCACCAGGGCGTCTCCAGACTGGTGTACTGCCCGGCCCGGTACGGGTACGCTTGGTCCGGGCGGACGGTGAGGACCGCCACGTCCGGGGTGCGGCGCTCGTGCGCGACCACCTCGCCCTGCCACCAGGCCGGCGAGGTACGGGCGTCCGACTCGGCGGCCTCGATCATGATCGACGAGACCAGCCGGTAGACCCGGCGCCAGGCCAGCTCGGTCTCGGCCGTCCACCGGGTGCCCGTGTACCGGGCCAGCGCCGCGACCAGACACTCGCCGACCGGGCCGTAGTGACCGGTCAGGGTGCCGTACCGGCGGTGCCCCCGGCCGAGCGCGCCCAGGTGCGTCCGCAGGCCGTCCGGGTCGTCAGCGCTGCGGGCCGCCATCAGCAGGGCACGGAAGAGCCGGTCCCGCTGGACGTCCATCGCGGCCGGGAAGAGCGCGCGGACCTCGGGGTGGTGCAGGAAGATCAGCGCGTAGAAGTGCGCGGTGGCCCGGTCGGCGACCGGCTCGACCACCGCCAGGCTGGCCCTGATCAGCTCGACGTCCCGTGCGGTGGGCGGTTGTTCGGCCGCTTCGCGCGGTCCGGACGCCTGGTGCGGTCCGGGCGCGGTCCGCGGGTCGGCCGCGGTCCGCAGGTCGGGCACGGGCGGGGGCGGGGCGCCGACGGGGCCGAACGCGGTCGCGGGCGGCCCGGCCGCGGGGGCGGTACCGGCGTCGCCCAGGGTCTGCAGCGCCCAGGCGCGGGACCACTGGTCGCCCGGGCCGGCCCAGTTGAGGCCGGGCGCGCGGGTGAACAGCGGTTCGATGACCGGCCCGAGCGCCGGTCCCGTCACCGGACCGGTCGGATCGGGCCGGGACGGCGCGGGGGCGACCGGCGGCGCCGCAGGGGGCGGCGGGACGGTGGGCGGAGCGGACGGCGGGTCCGGGATCACGGGGCGGACGGCCTGCGCCGGTTCGCCGGCCTCCGCCACCGCGGCCGGCGCGGCGGCGGGACCGGGGAGGGGCGGGCCTGTCGGCGGTGGAGCCGACGGGAGGGCGGGCGGGAGGGCGGGCGGAGGGACCGCCGGGAGGGCCGGCGGAAGGTCCGGCGGGTCCAGCGGCGCCGGGGGCAACGCCGGCGCCGCGTCCGGCAGACCCGGGACGGCCGCGACAGCCGCCGACCCGTGTCCGGTGCGGACCAGGAGTGTTCTGCGGGACTTCACCGCAACGTTTCGAGTACCCAAGAGAATCGTTTCGCCTCCGGCCGGCCTGCGCCACCACCTGGCTTGTCTCTGCTGACGCCTAGGCAGCGTGGCACGCCCGAACTGCTCATCCGACAAGTCGCGCGAATCCCGGACACCCGCCCCCCGGACGCGCTACTCTCGCTCGATCTACGGGCACCCTGGGTGGCGCGACCACCACCCAGGGCAACCCTTCCCTGCTCAGAGCTGCCGCAGCAGCACCCCCGGCTGCTCGACGCAGTCGGCGACGAACCGCAGGAATCCACCCGCCGTACCGCCGTCGCAGACCCGGTGGTCGAAGGTGAACGACAGCTGGGTCACCTCGCGCACCGCCAACTCCCCCTGGTGGACCCAGGGTTTGGCGACGATCCGGCCGACGCCGAGCATCGCCGCCTCCGGGTGGTTGAGGATCGGGGTGGAGCCGTCCACCCCGAAGACCCCGTAGTTGTTCAACGTGAACGTGCCGCCGGACAGTTCGGCCGGGGCCGCCGTCCCGGCCCGCGCCGAATCCGTCAACCTGCCCAACTCGGAGCCGAGTTGCTCGGTCGTGAGCCGCTGGGCATCCCGCACCACGGGCACGACCAGCCCGCGGTCGCCCTGCGCGGCGAAGCCCAGGTGCACGGCCTGGTGCCGGATGATGCCCAAACCGTCCTCGGTCACACTGGAGTTGAGCTCGGGGAAGCACTCCAGCGCGACCGTGCAGATCCGGGCGAGCAGCGCCAGCATGCTCACCTTCGGCCCCGGCGTGGCGTTCAACTGCCGCCGCAGTGACATCAGTTCGGTCGCGTCGGCATCCACCCAGCAGGTCGCCGCGGGAATCTCCCGGTGGCTTCGGCTGAGCTTCTCGGCCACCGCCTTCCGCAGACCGCGCAGCGGGACGACCCCCTCACCGGACGCCGGCGACACCACCGGAGCCGCCGCCCGGCCGGCCGCCGGGAGCACCGCCGGAGCCGCCACCTTCGCCGCGACCGCCCGTTCGACGTCCGCACGCATGATCAGACCGTCCGGCCCACTGCCGCCGACCGTCGACAGGTCGACGCCCTGCTCCCGGGCCAGCCGCCGCACCAGCGGCGAGACGACCGGCGGCACTCCGGGACCCGCCGTCACGACCGCCACCGGCGCGAGCACCGGCACCACCGCCGACGCCGCCACGGGCACCGGCCCGGCCTGAGCAACCGGGCCGGCCACGGGCCCGACCGGCAGGCCGCCCCCGCCGACCCGGCGCCGCCGGCCGGCCCGCGCCGGCTCCGCGACCCCGTACCCGACCAGCGGCCGCTCCACCTCGGCGGCGAGCTCCGCCCCGGCCGCCGCCGGTACCGCCGCGAGCGGCCGTACGCCCTCGCCCGGCGACACCGCGACCGTGACCAGCGGCGCGCCGACCGCCACCTCCTCGCCCGGCTCGCCGAACAGCGAGGTGACCACCCCGCCGTACGGGCAGGGCACCTCGACCACCGCCTTCGCGGTCTCCACCTCCACCACCGGCTGGTCGACCGCGATCACCTCTCCGACCTCGACCAGCCAGCGCACCACCTCCGCCCCGGTGAGTCCCTCACCGAGGTCGGGCAGGGTGAACTCCCGTACGACGGGCATCATCCTCAGTCCTCCCACTGCAGCCGGGCGACCGCGTCCAGGATCCGGTCCACCCCGGGCAGGTGGTGGTGCTCCAGCATCGGCGGCGGGTACGGGACGTCGAAGCCGGTGACCCGCAGCACCGGTGCGGCCAGGTGGTGGAAGCAGCGCTCGGTGACCCGGGCGGCGATCTCCGCGCCCGTCCCGCCGAAGCCGCCGGCCTCGTGCACCACCACGGCCCGGCCGATCGAGCGCACCACCCGGCAGACCGTCTCGTCGTCGAACGGCACCAGGGTGCGCAGGTCGAGCACCGCGAGGTCCCGGCCCTCGGACCTCGCCACCTCGGCCGCCTCCAGGCAGACCGGCAGCGAGGGCCCGTAGGTGATCAGCACGGCGGAGGTCCCGGTGCGCCGCAGGACGGCCCGCCCGAGCGGCTCGACCGGAGCGGCCGGGTCGAACCCGTCCTTCCCCCAGTACATCCGCTTGGGTTCCAGGAAGACCACCGGGTCGTCCGACGCGATCGACGCCCGCAGCAGCCCGTACGCGTCGGCCACGGTCGCCGGGGTGACCACGTGCAACCCCGGGGTCGCGGCGTAGTACGCCTCGGAGGCGTCGCTGTGGTGCTCGACGCCCCCGATGCCGCCGCCGAACGGGATCCGGACGGTGATCGGCAGCGGCAGCCGGCCGGCGGTGCGGTTGCGCATCTTGGCGACGTGCGAGAACAGCTGCTCCAGCGCCGGGTAGGCGAAGGCGTCGAACTGCATCTCGACCACCGGGCGCAGCCCGTACATGGCCATGCCGACGGCGGTGCCGAGGATGCCCGCCTCGGCCAGCGGGGTGTCCAGGCACCGGTCCCGGCCGAACTCGGCGGCCAGCCCGTCGGTGATCCGGAAGACGCCGCCGAGCGCGCCGACGTCCTCGCCGAGCACGTGGACGGCCGGGTCCTCGCGCATGGCGTCGCGCAGCGCGGAGTTGAGCGCCTGCGCCATGCTCGCGGTGCGGACGCCGGTGGTGCGGTCGGGGACACCGGCGGGTCGCCGCGCCGCGGCGCCGCCCAGGGTGGGGGTGGACGACAGGTGGGAGGTCATCAGTGCTGCACCTCGGCCTCGGCGGCCAGCTCCTCGGCCAGCTGCGCCGCCTGCTCGCGCAGTTGCGGGGTCGGCTCGGCGTAGACGTGGGTGAACAGGGACATCGGGTCCAGCTCCGGGTCGGTGTGGAACTCGGCGCGCATCCGGGCCGCCAGCGTCTCCGCCTCCTCGGCCGCCTCCTGCACCAGGGCGTCGTCCAGCACCCCGAGCTCCCGCAGGGAGCGCTCCATCAGCAGGATCGGGTCGTGCTCCCGCCAGGCGGCGACCTCGGCCTCGTTCCGGTACCGGGTGGCGTCGTCGGCGTTGGTGTGCGCCTCGACCCGGTAGGTGAGCGCCTCGACCAGGGTCGGTCCGCCGCCGGTGCGGGCCCGCTCGACCGCCTCGGAGAGCACGCCGTACACGGCCGGTGCGTCGTTGCCGTCGACCAGCCGGCCGGGCATCCCGTAGCCGACGGCCTTGTGGGCCAGGCTCGGGGCGGCGGACTGGGCGCTGAGCGGCACGGAGATCGCGTAGCCGTTGTTCTGGACCAGGAAGACAACCGGGGCCTGCAGCACGGCGGCGAAGTTGAGCGCCTCGTGGAAGTCGCCCTCGCTGGTGCCGCCGTCGCCGAGCAGCGCCAGCGCGACCACCGGGTCGCCGCTCAGCCGTGCGGCGTGCGCCAGCCCGACGGCGTGCGGGGCCTGGGTGGCGAGCGGCGTGCAGAGCGGCGCGGTGCGGCCGGCCCGCGGGTCGTAGCCGGTGTGGGCGTTGCCGCGCAGCAGGGTGAGCGCCTCCAGCGGATCGATGCCGCGGGAGACCACCGCGAGGGTGTCCCGGTAGCTGGGGAACAGCCAGTCCTGCTCGCCGAGCGCCAGCGCGGCGGCGACCTGGCAGGCCTCCTGGCCGGTGGAGGCCGGGTAGACGGCCAGCCGGCCCTGTTTGGTGAGGGTGGTGGCCTGCTGGTTGTAGCGGCGGCCGACCACCAGGCGGCGGTACAGCTCGCGGAGCAGCGCGGGGTCGTGCTTCTCCAGCGCGGGCGTTCCGAGCACGCGGACGGGAGAGGGGTCCGGGAGGAGCGGGGCCGGGTCGGTGCGGGGGGCGGTGGCCCCGGGCAGCCAGCCGGGCAACGCCGTGTGGTGTCTGTGGTCGAGAACGGTCATCTCGGGGCACCTCCAGGGGTGGCGGGGGCTCCCTACCGATTGTTCGGTCGCCTGTTCATCTTGACCAGAAGCGTGACAAGGTGGTGGACAATCGGCCCGGGTGGCGGTCGACTGGTGGCAGTGCGTCCAATCATTGAGGGTGGGGGGTCATGTCGGCTGAACAGACGTCCAGACTCGACCGGGTCGACCGGGCGATCCTGCGGCTGCTGCAGCAGGACGGTCGCGCCTCGATCCGCTCGGTGGCCGAGCGGGTGCACGTGTCCCGGGCCAATGCGTACGCCCGGATCTCCAGGATGGTCGAGGACGGCGTCATTCGCGGCTTCACGGCCCGCGTCGACCACGAACGCGCAGGTCAGGGCGCGTCCGCGTACATCACCCTGAAAATCGTGCAGAACTCCTGGCGCACGGTCCGCGAGCAGTTGCTGGCGCTTCCGGGGGTCGCGCACATCGCCCTGGTCGGCGGCGACTTCGACGTGCTGCTGCTGGTCCACACCGACGACAACCACGCCCTGCGGGAGCTGGTGCTCAACCGCATCCAGTCCATCCCGCAGGTGCTCGGCACCCGCACCATGCTGGTCTTCGAGGAGACCGACCAGGTACCGCCGCTCTGACCGGCGCCCCCGGCCACAGGCGGGGAGGTGCCCCCGGCCCCCGGGCCGGAGGTGCCGTACGGCTCAGCCGCGGGCGCGCAGGCCGTCGAAGGCCAGGTGGACGACGACGTCCGCGACCCCGTCGGCCCCCTTGAGGCCGGGCCGGTACCACTCCACGATCGAGTTGATCATGCCGAACAGCAGCCGGGTGGCCAGCCGCGGCTCGACGTCCGCCCGCAGCGCGCCGTCCGCGACGGCGGCCCTCAGCAGCTCGGCCACCTGGTGGTCGAACTCCCGGCGCCGCTCCAGCGCCCACTGCTCGGTGGCCGTGTTGCCGCGCACCCGGAGCAGCAGGGTGACGTACGGCAGCTCCTCCAGCAGCACCTCGGCGGTCCGCCGCACCACGTGCTCCAGGCGCTCGACCGCCGGCCCCTCCACCGCGGCCGGCTCCGCCAGGATCGCGGACAGCCCGTCCAGCGCCCGCCCGACCGCCAGCCGGAGCAGTTCCTCCTTGCCCCGCACGTGGTGGTAGATCGACGACTTGGAGATGCCGGCCGCACGCGACAGGTCCTCCATCGACGTGCCGTCGTAGCCGCGCTCGTTGAAGACGTCGACGGTCACCGCGAGCAGGGACTCCACGGTGTAGGCGGTGCGCGTGGTGTGATCGGCCATCCCCCGAGTATCCCCGCCCGGCCCGTCCCGGGTGCGCCCGGGTGGCCTGGTCCACACCAAAGGACAGGACCACGCCCTAGACTCGGCGGACGATCCGTCCACGGCCGAGCAGGGTGGGGTCCAGTCTGATGAGCGCAATACCGGCGGTCGCCTCCGACGTGCCTGAGCAGCGCAGCGACGAGTCGGTGACCGAGCCCGGCACCGACTGGCGCGAGCGCGCCCGCGAGCTGGTCCTCCGCTTCGGCCCGGCCGTCTGGTGCTACGCCGTCCTGAAGCTGGTCGGCTTCACCGTCTTCATGAAGCTGCTCTCCTTCTCCGGGGACTACCTGGAGAAGCACGCCCGGTTCGGCGGGGGCGCCAACCCCTGGGACGTGCTGGCCAGCTGGGACGGCTGGTGGTACCAGCAGGTCGCCCAGTTCGGCTACCACCCGGCGCTGGTGGCCGTCCCGAACGGCACGCCGGGGTTCACCGTCGAGCAGAACTCGGCCGCGTTCTTCCCGCTCTACCCGGGGCTGATGCGGCTGATCTCGGACGGCACCGGCCTCGGCCTGTACGGCGCCGGGATGCTGGTCTCGGTGGTGGCGTCACTGTTCGCGGCGGCCGGCATCTACGCGGTGGTCGACAAGCTCGCCGGGCCGCGGGCCGGTGTGATCGCGGCCGGGCTCTGGGCGATCGCCCCGGGCTCGGGCGCCGAGTGGGCGCTCTACTCGGACTCCCTGTTCATCGCGCTGGCCGCCTGGTCCTGCTACTGCGTGATGACCAAGCAGTGGATCGCCGCCGGCGTGCTCACCCTGATCGCCGGCCTCAACCGGCCGACCTCGGCGGCACTGATCGGCGCGGTCGGCCTGGCCGCGATGGTCGAGCTGTACCGGCGGGACAGCGGCGTGCTGCGCCCGCTGGCCGCGATGCTGCTGGCCCCGATCGGGCTGCTCGGCTACGTCGGCTGGGTCGGCTGGCGGATGGGCGACTGGGGCGGCTACTTCACGCTCCAGCGGGACGCCTGGCTGCACTACTTCGACTGGGGCCAGGGCACCTGGAACGCCGTCCGCGGGGTGCTGCTGGGCCGCAACGACTACCCGTTCGCCTACCACACGGCCGACATGCTGGCGACGCTGATCGTGCTCTCGCTGCCCGCGCTGATCGTGCTGCTGGTGCGGCTCCGCCCGCCGCTGGTGCTGACCGCGTACACCCTGGCCACCATCGTCTCGGTGCTCGGCAGCCTGGGCATCTTCGGCAACACCTCGCGCTACCTGCTGCCGGCCTTCCCGCTGCTCATCGCGTTCGCCGTGGCGATGCGGAAGCTGAGCTGGCCGGTGCTGGCCGGGCTGCTCGGTACCGGCGCGATCGCCTCCGGCTGGTACGGCGGGTACGTGATCTTCGAGCTGGGCATCCCGTAGGCCGGCCCGCAGCACCCGGGCGGTCCCCGACCGTCCGTCCTCCGGCCGAGAGGGCGCGTCCGCTCCGGACGCGCCCCCTCGCGTTTCCGCACCCGGTTCCGCCCACCCCCTTGAGCCGACCGATCGTTCGGTTACTCTGTGACGTGTCCCGTCCTCCCCTCTGAGGAGCGCACACGATGTCCGCAGCGGTCACCCACCCCGTCGTCACCGAGCTCGTCGAACGCCACCAGGCCACCCTGGACGCCGCACTCGCCGCCGCCGCGAAGCGCGACTACTGGTCGCCCTACCCCGAGTTCCCGAAGGCCTACGGCGAGAGCGCCGCCGCGGACGGCAAGGCCGCCTTCGAGGCGCTGCTCAACCGGCCGTTCGAGCTGCCCGGCCACCCCGCCGACGGCGACCTGGTCGGCGGCGAGGCCTCCCCGTACGGCGTCGAGCTGGGCATCGGCTACCCGCACGCCGAGCCCGACGCGCTGATCGCCGCACTGAGCGCGGCCCGCCCGGCCTGGGCCGCCGCCGGCCCGCGCGCCCGGGCCGCCGTCTGCCTGGAGATCCTGGCCCGGATCAACGCCCGCTCGCACGAGTTCGCCAACGCCGTGATGCACACCACCGGCCAGGCGTACGCCATGGCCTTCCAGGCCGGCGGCCCGCACGCCCAGGACCGCGGTCTGGAGGCGGTCGCCTACGCGTACGCCGAGCAGACCCGGCTGCCGGAGAGCGCCGGCTGGACCAAGCCGCAGGGCAAGCGCGACCCGCTGGTGATGACCAAGGAGTTCACCGTCGTCCCGCGCGGTCTGGCGCTGCTGATCGGCTGCAACACCTTCCCCACCTGGAACGGCTACCCCGGCCTCTTCGCCTCCCTCGCCACCGGCAACCCGGTGCTGGTCAAGCCGCACCCGCGCGCCGTCCTCCCGCTGGCCCTGACCGTCAGGACCGCCCGCGAGGTCCTCACCGAGGCCGGCTTCGACGCCGGTCTGGTCTGCCTGGCCGTCGAGCACGAGGGCGGCACGATCGCCCAGACGCTCGCCGTCCGCCCCGAGATCAAGCTGATCGACTACACCGGCTCCACGGCCTTCGGCGACTGGCTGGAGGAGCACGCCCGGCAGGCCGAGGTCTACACGGAGAAGGCCGGCGTGAACACCGTGGTCGTCGACTCCACCGACGACTACAAGGGGATGCTGGGCAACCTGGCGTTCTCCCTCTCGCTCTACAGCGGCCAGATGTGCACCACCCCGCAGAACCTGCTGATCCCCCGGACCGGCATCGGGACCGACCAGGGGGCCAAGTCCTACGACGAGGTGGTCGCCGACCTCGCCTCCGCCATCGAGGGCCTGCTCTCCGACGACGCCCGCGCCGCCGCCGTCCTCGGCGCCGTGGTCAACCCCGCCGTGCTCCGGCGCACGGTGGCCGCGGCCGGCGGCGAGTACGGCGAGCTCGCACTCGCCCCGCGCGTGGTCGAGTCGCCGGAGTTCCCCGGCGCCACCGTCCGCACCCCTGCGCTGGTCAAGCTCGACGCCGACAAGCCGGACGACCGGACGGTCTTCCGCACCGAGTGCTTCGGCCCGGTCTCGTTCGCCGTCGCCGTCGAGGACACCGCCGCCGCCGTCGAGTTGCTCCGCGACACGGTCCGCACCCAGGGCGCGATGACCGCGGCCGGCTACACCACCTCGCCCGAGGTCGAGGCCGCCCTGGTCGAGGCCGCACTCGACTCCGGCGTCTCGCTCTCGCTCAACCTCACCGGCGGTGTGTACGCCAACCAGACCGCCGCCTTCTCCGACCTGCACGGCACCGGCGCCAACCCGGCCGCCAACTCCGCCTACTGCGACGGCGCGTTCGTCGCCAAGCGGTTCCGCACCGTGGAGATCCGCCGCCACGGCTGACCGCGACCTCGCCCGCCACCGGCCCGCTCCGGTCCCGACGTTCGGGGCGGAGCGGGCCGGTACCGACGTGGGCCGGGCCCGGGCGCGGTGGGCGCCGCCCCCGGGCCCCGGACGTCTCCGGGGCCCGGAGAATTCACAGCTCCGCCCCGGGACCGCGATGATGGAGGTCGGAAGCGCGCCGAACGCGGCGTCCAACCTCTGTCCGATCACCGGGAGCTGACACATGACCGAGAAGCAGACCGTCACCGACGTCCTGATCGTCGGCGCCGGACCGACCGGCCTGCTGTTGGCCGGGGACCTCGCCACCGCCGGGATCAAGGTCACCGTGCTGGAGAGGCGCAGCACCGAGTCCAACCTCACCCGGGCGTTCGCCGTGCACGCCCGGACCCTCGAACTCCTCGACGCCCGCGGCCTCGCCGACGACCTCATCGCCACGGGCCGTCCGCTCACCTCGCTGAAGATCTTCAACAAGTTCCGGGTCGACCTCGGCGAACTCCCCAGCCGCTTCCCGTTCGTCCTGATCACCCCGCAGTACCGGACCGAACAGCTGCTGCACGACCGGGCGGTCAAGGCCGGCGCGACCGTCCTGCGCGGGGCCGAGGTGGTCGGCCTGCGCCAGGACGCCGAGGGCGTGACCGTCGAGACGCTGGAGAACGGCGCCGTCACCACCCACCGGGCCCGCTACGCGGTCGGCGCCGACGGCGTCCACTCCACCGTCCGCGACCTGCTCGGCATCCCCTTCCCCGGCGAGTCCGTGGTCAACTCCGTCCTGCTGGCGGACGTCCGGCTGGAACGCGAGCCCGACGAGGCGGTCACCGTCGGCGCGAACGAGCACGGCTTCGCCTTCCTGGTGCCGTTCGGCGACGGCTGGTACCGGATCATCGCCTGGGACCGCACCGAGGAGCACCCCGACGGCACTCCGCCGTCACTCGACCGGATCGCCGCCGTCGCCCTCGGCGCGTTCGGCGAGGACTACGGCCTGCACGACGCCCGCTGGAGCTCCACCTTCCACAGCGACGAACGGCAGGTCCCCAACTACCGCTCCGGGCGGGTCTTCCTCGCCGGTGACGCGGCCCACTGCCACTCGCCGGCCGGCGGCCAGGGCATGAACACCGGGATCCAGGACGCCGCCAACCTCTCCTGGAAGCTCGCCGCCGCCGTCCGGGGCCAGGCCACCGACGCGCTGCTCGACACCTACCAGACCGAGCGGCACCCGGTCGGCAAGGCGGTGCTGCGCACGTCCGGTGCGCTGATCAGGCTCGCCCTCGCCCAGTCCGCGGCCACCCGGGCCCTGCGCGGCGCGCTGGCCTCGCTCGCCGACCACCTCGACGTGGTCGCGGAGCGCGGCGCCCGCACCGTCTCCGGCATCGGCATCGCCTACCCGGCGCCCAAGGACGCCCACCCGCTGGTCGGCAAGCGCGTCCCGGACCTGCGGCTGACCGGTCTCGAACCGCCGCGCGAGGGTGGTCCGGCCGCCCCGGACCGGCTCTACGAGGCGCTCCGGGCGGGGAAGTTCGTGCTGGTCAGCAACGACGAGCTGTCCGTCGCCGAGCCGTGGGCGGACCGGGTCATCACCGCCGCCCCGGCCGACCCGCACGGCAAGCTGCGCGACACCGTCCTGCTGATCCGCCCGGACGGCTACGCCGCCTGGGCCTCCGTCGACCCGGGCCTCGGCGAGCTCCGCGCCGCCCTCACCGACTGGCTCGGCACCCCGGCCGGCTGACCCGGCCCCGGAGGCGGGCGCCGGGTCGGCCGGCACCCGCCTCCGCCGTCCGGCCCCGCCCTTGTTCCGCCCCTGTCCCGCACGGCCGCGGACGGGCACTGCCGCGGACGGACGGCGCCTTCGCCTACTGGTGCACCTTCTCGTAGTGCCGCGCCGCCTTCGCCCGGTTCCCGCACACCGCCATCCGGCACCAGCGCCGCCGGCCGTTCTGCGAGGTGTCGAAGAAGTGCAGGATGCACGCCTCGTGGGCGCACTTCTTGACCCGCTGCGGCCCCTGGCCGAGCAGCACCAGGAAGTCGTCGACCGCGAGCCAGGCCGCCAGCCACTCCGGCGCGTCCACCTCGACCCGGTCCCGCGCCCCCGTCGCCGAGGCCTCCCGCCGGACCCGGCCGTGCCGCAGCACCGCGTCCAGTCCCGCCAGGGCCACCGGCCCCACGGCGCCGCCCCCGTCCAGGTCCCGGACCGCCGCCGCCAGCGCCTCCCGCGCCTCCCGGACGGCCGTCAGCCCGGCCCCGTCGGCCGCACAACGCCCGGCCAGCCCGGCCGAGGAGAGCCAGATCGCGTAGCCGTCCGGTTCGCCGAGCAGGTCGTTGACCGGGGTCCCGGCCCACCGGGTGTTCAGCAGGTCGAGCGCCAGCGGCTCACCGAGCAGCGGTCGCGGGTCCCGCGGGTCTGCTGTCCGCTCCGTCATCGGCACTCCCTCGCTCTCGCCCGGTCCACGAGTCTACGTCGGGGCGCTCCGTCGGGGCGCTCCGTCGGGGCGGTCCGTCGGGGCCCCCCTCGCCGCTCCGCCGGGACCCGTTCCCGTGCCCCGGACCGGCCCCGACCGACCGGACCGGAAGGTCTGTTTCCGCTCCGTTCCGCGATCGTCAACCCTCCGCTCGCCCGCTCGTGACCACTGTCATACGCAGGACTGATGACGTAGCCTCTCGACCGTGCATAGGGTTCCCCACAGCTCGGCGAGGCCGTTGACGGCGCACTCCCGCGCCGATCCGGCTCTGCCGCACCCGCTCGGTGGGGAGAGTAACCGCATGGCCTCACAGAACCCCCAGGACGCACGGCTGAGACAGGTCGGGCCACGCCCCGACGTGCCCGCCGCCGCGCCCCCTCAGCCTGCCCTCCAGCCGCCCGCCACCGCGTCCGCCGGACGCCCGAGCCCGACCGGCGGCTTCGCCGACACCCTGCACCTCGCGATCGAGGCCAGCGGCCTCAGCCTGGACCGGATCCGGGCGGCCCTCGCCCAACGCGGCGTCAGGGTCAGCGTCACGACGCTCAGTTACTGGCGGCGCGGTCGCAGCCAGCCCGAGCGGGCCAGCTCGCTGCGCGCGGTGCACCTGCTGGAGGAGCTGCTCGGTCTCCCGCACTCCACGCTCTCCTCGCTGCTCGGCCCGCCCCGCCCGCGCGGGCGCTGGGCCGCCAACGCCAACGCCAGCCACCTGCGGCTGGAGGACGTCTGGCCGGGGGAGCAGGAGATCGCCGACGTCTTCGCCGAACTGGACGCGCCGCCGGCCGGCGAGCTGGAGCGGCTGTCGATCCACGACTCGTACTACGTGGACGCCGACCGGCGCGGCAACCTGCTGAGGATGCGGCAGGTGGTCCGGGCGACGGTGGCCGGCGTGACCCGCTGCCTGGTCGTGCACAAGGCCGACGAGGAGGCCACCGGCTGTCCTGAGATCACCGGGGTCCGGCACGGCCGGCTCGGCCGGGTCCGGCGACGCCCCGACGCCGGCCTGATCGTCGGCGAGCTGATGCTGGACCGGCCGCTGGGGCTCGGCGACAGCACCGTCTTCGAGTACGAGGTGGAGATCCCGTCCGGCGGCGCCGAGACGCTGGAGTACAGCCGCCGCTTCGCCACCCCGGTGCGCGAGTACGTGCTCCAGGTGCACTTCGACCCGACGCGGGTCCCGGCCCACTGCGAGCGGTACGACCGCGACCCCGGGGCGGACGTCGACCGCCGCCGCGAGCAGCTCTGGATCGGCGCGTCGGCCAGCGCCCACGTGCTCGCCCCCGACCAGCAGCCGGGCCACATCGGCATCCGCTGGGAGTGGGAGTAGCCCCTCCGCCGCCCGGCGCCGGCTCTCCGCTCCACCCCTCCCCACCTCTGTCATGAACGAGCCATGCCCCTCCCACCTAACCCCTTCATAGGGCAGTAGCGGTTGACGGCCCCCTACCTAACCACTAACGTCGTCAGTAAAGGTTAGCCAGTCGCGCCCTCCGGGGCGCTCTGACCACGGGAGTGACCAGGCATGTCCGGCACCATCAGCAGCACCCTGCAGACCGGCCACGTGGGTCTGAACGTCACCGACCTCGACCGCTCGACCGCCTTCTACCGGCGCGTGCTCGGCCTGGAGCTGCTCAAGGAGGGCACCGGCCCCGAGCAGCGCTTCGCCTTCCTCGGCCGCGACGGCCGCCCGGTGCTCACCCTCTGGCAGCAGAGCGCGGGCACCTTCGCCACCGCCGCCCCCGGCCTGCACCACCTCTCCTTCCAGGTCGACTCACTGGACGAGGTCCGTGCCGCCGAGGCGCTGCTGCGCGAACTGGGCGCCTCCTTCGCCTACGACGGCGTCGTCCCGCACGGCGAGGGCGCGGCCTCCGGAGGGATCTTCTTCACCGACCCGGACGGCATCCGGCTGGAGATCTACACCCCGCAGGGCGTCGACGGGACCGGCGCCGAGGCTCCCGCCGGGTCCGCCCCGACCTGCGGCTTCTTCTAGGACTCGACCGAACGGGCACCGGGAGGCACACCATGACCACGGACACGCCCTACCACCCCGGCGAACGGGCCGCCCAGGCACGGGCCGGCCGGCTGGACCGGGCCGACCACTCCGGACGCGCCGTGGGCAGCACCGTCCCGGCCGTGGCCGCCCGGTTCCTGACCGAGCGGCGGATGCTGGTGGTCGGCGCCGCCGACGCCGACGGCCGCCTCTGGGCCACCCAGCTCAGCGGCGCCCCGGGGTTCCTCCGGGCCGCCGACGAGCGGACCCTGACGGTGGCCGCCCGGCCGTCCGGAGACGACCCGCTGGCGGGTGCCCTGGCCGGCCCGGCCGAGGTCGGCACCGTCGCGCTGGACCCGGCCGCCCGGCGCCGGATGCGGCTGAACGGCCGCTCCGTGCCGGACGGCCGGGGCGGCCTGGTGATCACCGCCGACCAGGTCTACGCCAACTGCCCGAAGTACATCCAGCGCCGCAGCCCGGTGGACCGCCCCGAGGCCGGCGCCCCTCGCAGGGTGGCCGGCGGCCCCGCCCTCAGCACCGCCCAGCAGCTGCTGGCGGCCACCGCGGACACCTTCTTCGTCGCCACCGCCGGACCGGAAGGCCGGGTCGACGCCTCGCACCGGGGCGGCAACCCGGGCTTCCTCAGGGTGCTCGGACCGGACCGGCTGCGCTGGCCCGACTACGCGGGCAACAGCATGTTCATGACCCTGGGCAACCTGGAGCTCGACCCGCGCGCCGGACTGCTGATCCCGGACTGGGAGACCGGCGGGGCACTGCTGGTCACCGGCGAGGCGCGGACCGACTGGTCCGACCCCGCCGGGGCCGGTCTGCCGGGTGCCGAGCGGGTGATCGACCTGACCGTCACCGACGTCCTCGAACTGGCCGACGCCACCCCGCTGACCTGGACCGATCCCGAGTACTCACCGGCGAACCCGCGATCCGCGGGCTGACCCGCCGACGGCTGACCGCCCGCCAGGTCGGCACCGTCACTACCGCCTCCCGCGCACCCGCGCCACGCCCGGGCCGCCGAACGGTCGTCACCCGACCGGCGCAGTCCACCGCGCCGACCAGGTGCCCGATTTGGGACTTTGGTCCCGATAACACGCGCTGTCGCCCTGGGAAGGACCGTCCTGTCACGCCGTCAGCGGTGACCAGTCCGACCAGGAGAAAGAGGCGGAGCATGACCCTCACCGACCGACCGATCCCGTTGCTGGAGTTCGACGAGATCGAGCCCGACGCGGACTGCATATGCGGGGGCTGCAGCGCCCGCCGCCGCGCCCGACTGCACGCCGCACCGGTGCACGAGGGCGGCCACGCCGCAGCCCGCAGCGTCCGCCGCCGGGCCGCCGTGCTGATGGCCGCCGTCGGGACGGCCCTCGGCGGCGGCGCGGCCGGCGCCGCCGCGGCACCCGCCCCGACGCCCGCCCCCGGCGGCTCCGCCACCGCCCAGCCGAAGACCCCGCAGGGCGAGGTCAGCGGCCTCTACGGCGACTCCCCGTCCGCCCGCGGGCTCTCCGCCCCGCGCGCCGCCCAGCCGGTCACCCGGGCGCAGATCATCGAACGGGCGCAGCGCTGGGTCGACCAGAAGGTCCCGTACAGCATGAGCCGGTACTGGTCGGACGGCTACCGCCAGGACTGCTCCGGCTTCGTCTCGATGGCCTGGGGCCTGGGCAGCAGCCAGACCACCTGGACGCTGCCGAACGTCGCCGAGCGGATCGCCAAGGCGGACCTCCAGCCGGGCGACGTCCTGATCTACAACAACCCCGCCCATCCGCAGGCCGGCTCGCACGTGACCGTCTTCGGCGGCTGGACCGACTCCACCCGCACCCGCTACCTGGCGTACGAGCAGACCTCGCCGGGCACCACCAAGCGGTCCACGCCGTACGCCTACTGGAACAACTCCGGCTCGTACGTCCCGTACCGCTACAAGGCGCTCTCCCCCGGCGGCGACGGCGGCGGAACGAACGGCGGAACGAACGGCGGCGGCAGCAGCGACGGCTCCTCCTCGACCGCCTTCCCGGGTGCCGACAAGTTCGGCCCCGGCGCGGACAACGCGTACGTCACCAGGCTCGGCCAGATGCTGGTGCAGCGCGGCGGCGCCCGGTTCTACGGCACGGGCCCCGGGCCGCGCTGGAGCGAGTCGGACCGGCGGGCCACCGAGGCCTTCCAGCTCGCCCAGGGCTGGCGCGGCGCCGAGGCCGACGGCATCCCCGGCAAGGACACCTGGGACTACCTGGTCAACGCCAAGGGCCGGAACATCGACGGCGGCGCCCCGCTCCCGCCGCCGCCGGTCGGCCCCGGCACCGGCGCCGGAGCGCCGCCCTTCCCCGGTCGGGCCGCGTTCGGGCCGGGCGCCGCCAACGACAACGTCCGGCGGCTCGGCGAGCAACTGGTCCGCAAGGGGTTCGGCCGCCACTACACGCAGGGTCCGGGCCCGCGCTGGACGGAGTCCGACCGGCGAAACGTCCAGGCCTTCCAGGAGTCCCTGGGCTGGCGCGGCGCCGAGGCCGACGGCTACCCCGGCCCGGACACCTGGAAGCGGCTCTTCTCCTAGGGACCGCCCGACCGGGGACCGCCCCGGGAGCCGTCCGACCGGGGTCGACCGGCCCCCGGGGGGCCCGGCTCACACCGCGCGTCCGTCCGGCAGGGGAACACCGGGCGGGCGCCCCGACATCCAGTGGAAGAGCCCCATCGCCACGCTGGTCGCCAGGTTGAAGCTGGAGACCCCGGGCCGCATCGGCACCGCGACCAGCCGGTCGGCCCGCGCCTTCAGCCCCGCCGAGACACCGTGCCGCTCGGTGCCGAAGGCGAGCACCGCGTCGTCCGGGAAGGCCGTCTCCCGGATGTCCGCACCTTCCGGGTCCAGCACGTACAGCGGGCCCGCGGGCAGGTCCGGGAGCGTCAGCCGCTCGACGGCGGTGGCGAAGTGCAGGCCCGCGCTGCCCCGGAGCACGCCCGGGTGCCAGGGGTCGAGGTCCCCGGTGGTCACCACCCCGGCCGCGCCGAAGCCGGCCGCCAGCCGGATCACCGCGCCGACGTTGCCCAGGTTGCGCGGGTCCTCCAGCAGCACGACCGGTGCCGTCCGCGGCCGGCGGTCCAGCGCGGCGCGGTTCGCCTCGACGGTCGGCCGGGCGGCCAGCGCGATCACGCCGGTCGGGTGGAGCCGGGGCGCGAGCCCCCGCAGCGTCTTCTCCGGCAGCTCGGCGGCCAGCCCGTCCAGCGCGGGGGAGACGTCCGGGGCCAGCTCGGCGGCGAGGGCCAGCAGCGCGGCCCGGTCGGCGGTCAGCACCTGCCGGACGGCGCCGCCGAACCGCAGTGCGTGCTTCAACGGGTGGAACCCGTCCAGCAGCACCGTTCCCGGTTCCTCGGCGCCGGCCCGCCAGGCGCGCAGCAGTTCTTCGTCGTTCACGCCGCTCACTCTGCCGGACCGGGCTCGCCCGGTCGTCCCGCGGCGGCGATCACCTGGTCGAAGGTGAGCGGCCCACCGGCCTCCCCACCGGACTCCTCCGCAGACTCCTCGACGGCCGCGCCCGGCCGCAGCCCGGCCAGCGCCAGGTCCAGGTGCCGGTGGACCAGCGCGCCCCCGGCGTCGAGCACGGCCAGGCCGCCCGGCAGCGGCCGGGAGACCCGGACGCAGAGCAGCACCAGGTCACCCATCCCGACATCCGTGCGCAGCTGCCCCGCCTCCTGGGCCGCGCGCAGCAGCTCCTCGACCGCCGCGACCGCGCCGGTCCGGGCGGCGACCAGCTCCTCGTCCACCACCAGGCGTTCCAGCAGCACCACGATCGCCGCCCCCATCCGCAGGTCGGCGGCGGCGTGCACGAAGCGGCGCAGCGCGCGGTACGGGTCGGCCTCGGCCTCGCGGGCCCGGTCGGCCGCCTCGGCGAGCCGGGTGAGCAGATCGGTGACCAGGGCCCCGACCAGCGCCTCCCGGTCGGGGAAGCGCCGGTAGAGCGTCCCCGGGCCGACGCCGGCCCGGCGGACGACCGCGTCCAGCGGAGCGTCCGGGCCCCGTTCCAGGAAGACCTCGCAGGCGGCCTCCAGGATCCTGCGCCGACTGCGTTCCGCGTCCGCTCTCATCACCAGCCCCTTAACCGGAGAGATTCTCTCCCCCTATGCTACCGTCCTGACAGACGGAGAAAATCTCTCCGCTTAAGCGGGGCACCCTTCCGAGGAGCGACGCCATGACGACCACCTCATCGCCGGCCATCCACACCGACATCGACGGCACCGGGCACGACCGCGCGGCCGTCCTCGCCTGGGAGCTGGACCGCGCCCGGGCCGCTCTGCGGCTGCTCAAGCAGCGCCTCGGCGACGACCGCACCCGCGAACTGCTCGCCCCCGACACCGCCGCGGCCGACGCCGCGATGGCCGGCTGGCTGCACGCCTCCGGCGGGCGGTGGCGCGCGGCCGTCACCGAACTGACCGCCACCGGCATCGACGCCGCGACCTTCCTCGCCTGGTGGCAGGGCCGGCTGCACGCCCCCGACCGGGCCGCCCTGCTGGCCGCCAACCCCGAGCACTACCTCGCCGACTCGGCCGACGGGACGGTCGAGATCATCGAGACGGTCGGCGACGGACCGCTCCGCTTCCTCCTCCGCTTCCGCCCCACCCCGGCGACCCCGGCGTACCCGGTCCGGATCGGCGGCACCGGCCACCTGGCGGACGGCTCCGAGGTGCTGCGGGTGATGCACGAGTTCGCCGACTCCCCGCAGGGCCTGCGGATCCGGCTCACCGTCGAGTTCCCGGCCGCGGCCCCGACCGGGCTGTCGACCGGCCACCAGTGGCACTTCGCCTGCGAGTTCGCCAACTGGCTGGAGGCCGCCGCGGCGGCCTGACCGGCGGGTCCGCCCCCCGGACCTCGTCGGACCAGGGCCGGGCCCGCCTAACGACCCGACGGCTCCGGTTCGCGCTGCGCGGTCGCGGTCGCCGTCCCGCCGCCGCGCAGCGCCCGCTCCAGGTCCTTCAGCGCCTGGAGCAGCAACCTGGTCCCGGTCCGCAGCACGTCCCGCTGCACCTCGCCGGGCGACCCGGCGAGCCGCTGCTCCAGCCGCTCCTGTGCCTCCCGGACGGCGTCGAACTCCACCGGCTGCCCGGTCAGCAGGGCGCCCGCCGCCAGCGCCGTGGCCAGCTGCAGCTCCTCCGCGAACTCCGCCGCCCCCGGCACCGGATCGGCGTCGGCCGCGGGCAGGTGCGCCTCCAGCAGCACCGCGACCCGCCCGAGGTGGCCGACCGCCGCCCGGGCCCGGTCCAGCTGGCGACGGCTCACCCCGGGCAGTCCGGAGGCATGCCGCCCCGGCTCGGCGTCGGCCCGCTGCATCGCCTGGAGCAGCTCGGAGCGCGCCTCCCGGGAGTCCAGCAGTGCCGCGCGGACGGCCCGTCCGCGCGGCGCCGCCGGACGCTCGTAGACCGCGATCACCTCGGCCGCGTACCGTCCGGCGGCGGCCAGCCACTCGGCCAGCCGCTCACCGAGCCGGGCGGTCTGCCAGGTCGGGAAGAGCGCGTAGACCAGCAGGGCGACCGACCCGCCGAGCAGGGTCAGCCCGACCCGCTCGACGGCCGTCGTCAGCGGGTTCCCGGCCTGCAGCCCGAGCAGGAACACCACGTACGAGGAGATGCAGACCGTGATGACCGCGTAGCCGGTGCGCAGGGTGAGGTAGGCGCCGCCGATGCTGAGCACCGCGAGGACGGCCAGCACCCACTCGCCGGGGCGCGCCAGCTGCACCACCAGCGTGGAGACGGCCACCCCGACCATGGTCCCGGCCAGCCGGGCGACCCCCCGGCTGTAGGTCTGCGCGAAGTCCGGCCGCATCACCATCGCGGCCGTCATCGGCGCCCAGTAGCCGTGTTCGAAGCCGACCAGCCGGGCCAGCAGGTAGGCGACGGTCACCACCCCGGCCAGCCGGACGGCGTGCTGGAAGACCGCCGAGCGCGGCTGGAACTGCCGCCGCACCGCGCGCAGCGCCGTGGGCAGCATCCGGACCAGCGGCGGCTTGCGCAGCGCCCCGCCGGCCTGCACCACGGGGGTGTCGATGGTGTCCTCGGCGCCCCGGTCCAGCGTGTCGGAGGCCTTGCGGAGCAGCCCGGCCAGTCGGCGGGCGGAGCGCCGGGCGGCGCCGCGCAGTTCCGGGCCCTCGGTCCGGGCGGCGAGGGTGAGCGCGGGCGCCGAACGCGGGAGCTGGAGCGGGTCCCCGGTGCGGATCGCCCGGGCCAGCGCGTCCATCGCCTCGGCGGCGGCGGCCAGCACCTCGCGGGCCCGGTCGCGCTCCGGCCCCTCCTCGGGGGCGCCGACCTTGGGGTCGGCGATCGCCGCCAGGGTCGGCCGGACCCGTTCGGCGATCCCGCGCAGGCCGCGCAGTTCGGGCGGCCGGTTCCGGTCCTGCCAGGGGGTGAGCGCGGCGGCGTGCCGGGCGGTCATGAACGGTTCCGGGTCGACGTGCGCGGTCGGGTCCTGGCGCAGCCGGCGGGCGTAGTCGGCGAGTTCGGCGTAGGTGTCGGCGAGCGCCTCCCGCTGGACGGTCCAGCTGCCGATCGGCCAGACGGTGATGACCAGCGCCTGGGCGACGCCCCCCAGCGCGCAGACCAGCCCGTGTCCGAGCGCGGTGAGCGGGCTGACCGGCAGCTGGACCACGATCAGCATCACCGAGACGGTGTTGGCGGCGACCACCCCGGCGGTCGGCCCGATCGCCCAGGCCAGTCCGGCGCCGAAGGCCCAGACCGCCAGCAGCACCGGGAACGCCCCGGGCACCCCGGCCGCCAGGTAGCCGAGGAAGGTGCTGACGCCGAGTCCGATCCCGGCGGCGACGGCGAGCGTGGCCCGGGGCCGGAAGCTGCGCTGGAAGGTGGCGGTCCCGGCGATGAACGCGCCCATCGCGGCCGAGGTGGCCAGCTCCGGCCCGCCCAGGGCCAGGGTGGGGAAGAGCACCGCCGCCACCGCGACCGCGCCGCGCAGCGCCCGCTTGGGGTCGGTGAGCGCCCGGTCGACGGTCAGTCCGGTCCGCGCGGTGTCTCGAAGGGCGGCGAACCAGGACATAGCGGTCAGCTTAGGGGAGTGGCGCCCTTCTCCCCGCCAGGGACCCGGCCCACGCGGCGGACCGTCCGGCCCACCCGTCGACCGGCCCACCGCAACGCCGCCGTCGGCAGGAAGACCGCGTCCGCCGCGATCATCGCCAGCGAGAACACCGGGAGCCCGAGCAGCACCGCGATCCCCACGTGCTCGGCCATCATCACCACCAGCAGCGTGTTCTTGACCCGCCGGCTGACCAGCGTGAACGGGAACGCGACCTGGAGCAGGACCGTCCCGTAGGTGATCAGGAAGACCGGCAGCAGCGCCGACCCGACCAGCCCGGACAGCCCCGGCCACGGCGTGAAGTAGTCCAGGTGGAGCGGGTAGTAGAGCGCGGTGCCGTCCTGCCAGCGCGAGCCCTGCACCTTGTACCAGCCCGCGGTGGCGTAGATCAGCACCACCTCGACGGCGATCACCAGCATCGCGCAGTTGTGCACCATGGTCGCCAGCGCGTCCAGCACCGCGCGCGTCTCGCCGTCCGGCGCCAGCCGCCCGGCCAGCCACCAGAGCCCGGCCACCGCCCAGAGCGCCCAGAACACCGGCCCCCATCCGACGTACGGGAACGTCGCGGTCGTCCAGGCCAGGCTCTCCCCGGAGAAGCCGCCCAGCCCGCAGACCAGCAGGACGACGCCGAGCACCGCCCAGAGCGCCACCCCGGTCCGCCCGGACCCCGCCCGCCGGGCGTCCAGCGACCAGACCTCCGCGCAGCGGGTGAAGACCAGGTAGACCGCCATCAGGTGGACGACGTTGTCGCCCCCGTCGCCGAGGAAGACGTTGCGGTTCTGCAGCGAGAGCACGGTGACCAGGAACAGCACCGTGCTCGCCCTGGTCCGCCAGCCCAGCAGCACCGCCAGCGCGGCCAGCACCGCCAGGTGGTAGACCAGCTCGAACCAGAGCCGCCCGCCGAACCAGGGCAGCACCGTCAGCGCCCCGTTGTCGGCCAGCAGCCGCTCCGCCAGCTCCGGTGACCAGGGCGAGGTGTCGCCGTACAGCAGCCGCCGGTTGGGCCACTCGCGGAGCAGGTACACCATCCAGACCAGCCCGAAGCCGATCCGCACCGTCGCCGCCTGGTACGGCCCGAGCACCCGTCCGGTGAACACCGCGAACGCCCGGGCCGCGAGCCGGACCGGCCCCGGCCGGCGCGCCGCGGGTTCGGCCTCCGGCGGCGAACCGGGCTGGCGGGGGATCCCGTCGAGCAGCCGCTCCCCGACCTCGGCCGGAGGGACCTCGTTCACCCGAGCCCCCGGACGTCCTCGTCGCCCACCGGCCACCAGGGCAGCTCCCGGACCTTCGGCGCGGGCGGCGGCGCCTCGTCGCTCCACTCCGGCGGCGGGACGGTCGTCGTGGTCACCCGCAGTTCGACCTCCAGCACCGGCCGCCCGTCGACGCTCCGGCCGATCCGCTGCAGCACGATCCGCTTCAGGTACTCCTCGGCCAGCCGGCCGCGCGGATTGACGAGCGACTCGTCCTGGGCGTTGTGCGAGCCGTCGTAGAAGTCCCAGGCGCGGCGGAGCATGTTCTGGTCGGCGTGGCTGGGCGCCGGGTTGCCCCGGATCGCCGCGAGGTCCCGGGCGGTCAGCCCGACCCAGTCGTGGGTCCGGACGCCGCCGTCCTCCGCCGCCGTCCGCGCCCGGGCGTCCACGGCGACGTTCTGCTGCAGCGGGTTGGGGGCGAACAGCTTCCAGTTCTGCTCGAACTCCGGGTAGACCAGGCCGTCGACCTGGTCCCGGTACCGCTGGGACAGCGAGTTGGCCGGTGCCACGTGCAGGAAGACCGCGCCGAGGAAGAGCCCGGTGGCGGCGGTCAGCACCACGGCGGCCGTCCCGAGCACGGCCCGCGCGGGCGCCGACCAGGCCCGGTGGACGGGCGGCGGGTCCGTGCTCTCGGCGCTCTCGGCCATGAACTCCCCCGGGGAAGGGCGGGGCCGGCACCGCGCCGGCCCGGTCGCGCGCCCATCCTGCCCTACTCCCCCGAACGGCGGGCCCGTCCGGACCACCGGAATCCGCGGGGGACCCCCGGGTCGCCCGCTACAGGACGAAGGCCTGCTGGCCGCCGCTGCTCACCATCGGACGGCCCGCGCCGTCCCAGGCGTACATGCCGCCGTCGACGTTGACCGCGTCCCGGCCGTTCTGCACGAGGTACTGGACGACCTGCGCGGAGCGCCCGCCGACCCGGCAGAGCACGTACAGCTTCCCGTCCGGAAGCTCATCGATCCGCGCCACGACCTCGCCGATCGGGATGTGCAGCGCACCGTCCACGTGCCCGGCGTCCCACTCGTCCTGCTCACGGACATCCAGCAGGGCGGCGTCGGCGGGGACGCCGGCGGCGTCGATGGTGGGGATCTGCGCGAACATCGTCTGGTTCTCCTGGGCGTCGGGATCGGCTCCGCCATTGTCCCCCACCGTCGCCGGGGCGCCGAGCAGCCGCTCCAGCTCGGCCTGCTGGGCGGCGGCCCTGGCCAGCAGCTGCTCGGCCAGCTCCTCCAGCAGCCGGTCCGGATCCTGCGGGGCGAGCGCCAGCAGCTCTCCCATCGCGGTCCGCTCCAGCCGCACCTGCTCGGCGGCGAGCCCGCCGATCCGGCCGGTGAGCCACTCCAGGCGGAGGCGCAGCCAGCCGAGACGGTCGGGGGAGTCGACGGCCGGAGCCGCCTCGGGGGCGGTGGACCACTCGGCGGCCAGCGTCTCCAGCGCACCGGTGTCACCGAACGCGTACGCCTCGTTGACCCGGATCAGGAAGGCGGCCCGGAGCTCCTGCTCGGCCGGGTCGGTGGTGAGGTCCGGGTGGGCCCGGCGGACCAGCTCCCGGTAGACCCGCTGGGCGTCCCGACCGGGCCGGACCCGGGCCGGTGCGGCCGGCGGCGGCGGGGCGTCCTCCTGTTCCCGCACGGTGTCGAACAGCGCGTCCAGGTCGGGGAGTTCGTCCACCCTCCGGCGTGCCTCGGCGGCCTGCCTGAGGTCCTCCGGAAGACCGGTGCGGGCGGCCAGGGCCTCGGCGACCAGCGCGTCCAGCTCGTCCAGCCGGGCGTACAGCGGGCCGAGCAGCTGGTGGTGGATCAGCGCGAAGTTGTCGATCTCGACCCGCAGGGTCTGCACGTCGACGTCCATGGTCAGCCAGGCGAGTTCGGCGGCGGCGACCCGCTCCTCCAGCTCCTGCTGCTCCGGATCCGTCCAGCGGACGGGGCTCTGCGCGGTCACTTCTCGCCTCTGTCTCGTCCTGGGTGGTTCCGTCCCGTCCTGCGACCCTACCCCCCGCGTGCGGTGCACCGGCGGGGTGGACGGGGAGTGCGGACCGGCGCACGCCACGTGACACGCAACTGATACCGAGGAATCTCCCCGTTTCGCTATCGAGTCCCGGCCCGTCCGTGCTTCGCTGGTATCCGCACAGCATGCCTTCCTCCGGAGAATCGGCCGTCTCCAGGCGTGGCGGCCAGGCGGGAGCAGACCCAATCCATGGTGGACGAGCCCAACTCCACATCGCGTCCGGCGGGTACCGAAACGGGGCCCGGAACCGCACCGGGTGACCAGCCGTCAGGGGTGGTCGCCCTGGTGCGGCTCGCCCTCGTGCTGGTCGACCGGAGCGGCCGGATCACCCAGTGGAGCCGGGCGGCCGAGGAACTGTTCGGACACCGCGCGGAGGTCGTCCACGACCGCCCCGCCACCGGCCTGCTGCCCGCCGCCGAACCGCGCAGCGTCCCCGCTCCGGCCGGGGCCGGGATCCCGCCGGCCCGCCGCCGGGACGCCTTCGACACCCTCGCCGAGCTGACCGCCACCGGGACCGCCTGGGCCGGGCAGCTGCCCGTGGTCGACCGCGAGGGGCGGCTGCGCGACGTGCTCTGGTGGGCCTACCCCGTGGACGGACCCGTCGGCGGACTGCTGGCGCTGGCCGCCGACGCCCGCCCGCTGCGCTCGGCCGGCCCCCGGCTGGCGCTCGGCGAGCGGCTGCTGCCGTTCGCCGCCGCCCCCGCCGCCCGCGGCGGCTTCCACCGGATCTCCGCCGCGCTGACCGCCCCCGGCCGGCCCGTCCCCGCACCCTTCGCCGCGCTGCTGCCCGGTTCGGCCGAGCGCCGCGGGCCGCTGCTGGTCGCGCTGTCCCGGGGCGGCCTGCCGGCCCTGCGGCCCGACCCGACCAGCGTGCTGCCGGTCCGGCCCGCCGACCCGGCGGCCGGCACCGCCCACGCCGCCGCCGGGATCGGTCGGCGCTATCCGACCGCGCAACAGCGGGCCACCCGGCTCGGCCCGCCGCCGCAGCCCGAGCAGCCCGCACCCGGCCGCCGCCCGGCCGGCCCGCTGCCCGGCCAGCGCGAGGCCGCCCCGACCACCGCCGCCCCGACCACCGCCGGCGCCACCGCCGCCTCCCAGACCGGAGCGCCCCAGGCCGGCACCGCCGCGCCCGCCGCACCGGCCACCGTCCCGGCACCGCCGAGAGGAACCACCGCCATCGAGCAGACCGCTGTCGGGTCGTCCGCCGTCGAGTCGTCCGCCCCCGGGCGCCGGCTCCACCCGGGCGAGCCCACCGCACCACCCACCGCACCCGTCCCGGTCCCCGGAGCCGTACCCGTGACCACCCCCGTGGCCCCGACCGGCCGGTTCGGCGCGTTCCTCACCAACGGCCAGGCGGGCGAGCAGCTGGCCCTGCTCAACGAGGTCGGCGGCAAGGTCGGTACCACCCTCGACCTCGGCTTCACCGCCCACGAGCTCTGCCAGGTCCTCGTCCCCCGGGTCGCCGACTTCGCCTGCGTCGACCTGGTCGACGGCCTGATCTCCGACTCCGAGCTGCCGGCCGCCCGCCCCGACGACGACACGATGCTCCGCCGGGTCGCCCTGGCCTGCAACGAGTCCGTCGGCGAGTGGGACCACGTGCTCGCCGAGGGCGCGCTGGTGGCCATGCCCCGCCGCACGCCGCCCGGCATGGCCCTCCAGCTCAACCAGCCGGTCCTGGTCCCGGTGGTCACCCGGGACGTCGCGGTCGACTACGCCGCCGCGCTCGGCGGCCCCAGGCTCGCCTCCGTGGTCTCCGGCCGCTCCATGCTGGTGGTGCCGCTCTCCGCCCGGGGCACCGTGCTCGGCATCCTCAAGCTGCTCCGGCTGCCCGACCGCGACCCCTTCGACGAGGGCGACGCCGCCACCCTCAAGGAGCTGGCCGCCCGGGCCGCGCTCTCGCTGGACAACGCCCGGCTGCACCGGGCCGAGTCGCGGGTCGCCACCACCCTGCAGCGGTCGATGATCCCGACCCGCCCGCCGCAGATCCCCGGCGTCCAGATCGCCCACCGCTACCTGCCCGGCGACTCCCGCGCCGAGGTCGGCGGCGACTGGTTCGACGCGATCCAGCTGCCCGGCAGCCGGGTCGCCCTGGTGGTCGGCGACGTGATGGGCCACGGCCTGCACTCGGCCGCCGCGATGGGCCGCTTCCGCACCGCGATGCAGACCCTGGCCGCCCTCGACCTGCCGCCCGGGCAGCTCCTGCGCCACCTGGACAACCTGGCCCACAAGCTCGGCGACGACCATCTCGCCACCTGCCTGTACGCGGTCTACGACCCCATCAACCGGACCTGCGAGCTGGCCAGCGCCGGCCACGTCCCGCCGGTCCTGGTCCACCCGGACGGCACCGGCGAGCTGCTGGAGATCCCGGCCGGCGCCCCGATCGGCGTCGGCGGCGTGCCGTTCGTCGCCAAGACCATCGACGTCTCGGACGGGTCGATGCTGGTGCTGTGCACCGACGGCCTGGTCGAGGTCCGGGGCGGCGACATAGGGGCCGGGCTGGCCGCGCTCTGCGGCAACCTGATCGACCCCCGGCAGAGCCCCGAGCAGGCGTGCGACGTGGTGCTGGACCGGCTCCACTCGGACGACCGGAAGGACGACGTCGCCCTGTTGGTCGCCCGGTTCGACGGGGTGGCCCCGAGCGAGGTCGCCACCTGGGACCTCACCGTCGACCAGCGCGAGGTCCGCCGGGCCCGCGCCCTGGTCCGCGAGCAGCTGGCCGGCTGGCACCTGGGGGCGCTCAGCGACACCACCGAACTCCTGGTCAGCGAGCTGGTGACCAACGCCGTCCGGGTGGCCCGGGACCGCGTCCAGCTCCAGCTGATCCGGGTGGACAAGCTGCTGGTCGAGGTCAGCGACGACAACCACAACCTGCCCTCGCTGGAGCCCGCCGAACAGCTCGGCGAGACCGGCCGCGGACTGACCCTGGTCACCAAGCTCGCCGAACGCTGGGGCACCGCCCGCAAGGCGGTCGGCAAGGTCGTCTGGTTCGAGCTGCCCCTGCCCCCGCCGCCGCACTAGCGTCGCCCGGACCGCTCGGCGCAGTGCCCCCCGGTCGCGGGCACCGTGCCCGTCCGTCCGCCGGCTCGTGCCCGTCCGGACCCGGTGCCCGGGTCCGGGCTACGGCACGGCCCGGACCGGCGCCCGGCGCCTGGCCTCGTTGGCGACCTCGATCGAGGCCGCCGCGGCCACCACGGCCGCCGCCCCGACCCCGGCCAGCACCCGCGGCCAGAAGTCCCCGAACACCTCCACCGAGACGGCGATCAGCAGCGCCGCTATCACCGCGACCACGTGCTCCAGACCGGCCAGGTTCGGCAGCACGACCGCCTCCCCGACCATCAGCGCCACCACCAGACCGGCGGTGAACCAGGCCCGGCTGCGGAAGGCGATGCAGATCGCCAGCGCCACCACGGCCGCCGACGGACCGGTGTCCCGCACGTGCGCGACCCACTTCGGGAAGCCGAAGACGTGCTCCGGTCCGATCGCCACCCCGACCCGGGCGAACAGCGTCCCGGCCAGGGTGCAGGTGTAGGCCACCACCAGGGTCAGCCGCCGGCCGAGCACGATCTCGGCGATGCCGAAGACGAGGAAGACCTGGGCCAGCGCCCCCCAGACCGGCAGGTCCAGGGCCGGCACGTACAGCGACAGCGGAGTGCGCAGCAGCGAGACCTCCAGCGGCAGCGCGGCCTTCACCACCCCGATCTGGGTGACGAACCGCTCCCCGCCCGGCAGGTGCTGGACGATGCTGAACAGCAGGATCAGGCAGGTCGCCGCGGTGGCCAGCGGGACGGCTGCGAACTTCTTCCGCACCACCCCTTCCCGGACGATCCCGAACAGCGTTCCCCACTCGGCGACAGCGGCCTCTCTGGCAATTGCCACCGGCCCCTTTCGCACGCCCCCCGCGTGGGCCCTCTGATTCACTACCGTCTCCATATCCCCGAAGCCGGGAACGTTTCCCCGGCTACCCCCACATTAGAAGCCGGTTAAGGAATCCACATCGGCATCAATGTGGACCGAGGTCATCCTCAGGGGGGAGGGCTCACCCCGAAATCCCCCCATCCGGACGTCCGGCTCCCTCCGCCCCCCGGCGGAGGGACTACCCCTTCCCGTCCTTCGCCGCCACCGGCACCCGGGGCTCCACGACGGCGGTTCCCGTGTGTCGACGACGGAACAGGGCGGGCAGACTCGGCGCGGTGATGAAGCCCTCGGCCCGGGCACTGGCGATGCCGATCCGCGGAATCTCGCTGCTCTTCTCGAACAGCAGATAACGCGGCTCCCAGATCGGCCGGTACTTGGCGTTCGCGCGGTACAGGGATTCGATCTGCCACCAGCGCGAGAAGAAGCCCAGAACGGAGCGCCAGAGCCGCAGCACCGGACCGGCGCCGAGCTTCGAACCGCGCTCGAAAACGGAACGGAACATCGCGAAGTTCAGCGAGACCCGGGCCAGATTCACCTCGCCCGCGCGCTGCAGGAGTTCGATCACCATGAACTCCATCAGGCCGTTCTCGGTGTCCCGGGCCCGCCGCATCAGGTCCAGCGAGAGCCCGTCCGCGCCCCACGGCACGAAGCTCAGCAGCGCCTTCAGCTCACCGTCGCCGTCGTGGCACTCCAGCATCACGCAGCGGCCGTCGCCCGGGTCGCCCAGCCGGCCCAGCGCCATCGAGAAACCGCGCTCGGTCGCGCCGTCCCGCCACTGGTCGGCCTTGGCGACCAGCTCGGCCATCTCCGACTCGGGGATCTCCTCGTGCCGGCGGATCCGCACCGTGTACCCGGCCCGCTTGACCCGGTTGTAGGCCTGCCGCACCACCCGCATCGCCCGGCCGTCGAGCGAGAACTCGTCCAGCTCGACGATCGCCTCGTCGCCCAGCTCCAGCGCGTCGAGGCCGTGCCGGGCGTAGATCACGCCGGCCTCCTCGGAGGCGCCCATCACGGCGGGCGCCCAGGCGTGCTCACGGGCCTCGGACAGCCAGGCGTCGATCGCCCCCGGCCAGGCCTCGGGGTCGCCGATCGGGTCGCCGGAGGCCAGCGAGACACCACCGATCACCCGGTAGGTGACCGCCGCCTTGCCGCTCGGCGAGAACACCACGGCCTTGTCCCGGCGGAGTGCGAAGTAGCCCAGCGAGTCCCGGTCGCCCTGCCGGTCCAGCAGCCCGCGCAGGCGCTCCTCGTCCTCGGCGGTCAGCAGCTCCTTGTTGCGGGGGCTGCGGAAGGCGACGTAGAGCACCAGCAGGAAGAGCAGCGCGCCCATCGCGTTGATGACCGCGTTCACCCAGGTCGGGGCGTCGATCACGGAACGCAGGTGCTCGGACGGCGTGACGGTGACCATCCGGCCGACCGAGTAGCGGAACGTGTCCCAGAAGCCGGCGCCGTCGAGGTCGTTGGTCAGGGCGACCAGCGCGGCCCCGACCACCCCGCCGAAGCCCAGGCCGGCCACGAAGGTGGCCGCCGCCGTCTTCGGGTTGGAGCGGTCCCCCTTGGAGGTGAACTCCTTCCGGCCGATCACCAGGGCCAGCACGAACAGGCAGGTCAGCACGGTGGAGACGTAGTTCAGCGGGTGCTCGTTGAAGCCCTCGCCGGGCAGCGACATGGCAGCCAGGTAGAGCAGGGCGAACACGCCGGCGAGCGCGATGTTGAAGATCCACGCAGCCCGCTTGCGCCGCCGCATCGCGATCGCGAGGAAGGCCGACAGCACCGCACTGCTCAGGCCCGCCGTCATCAGGTACGGGGTGAAGTACTCGCCCTCGTTGTGCGTCTCGACCTGGTCCCGGAACGGCACCAGCAGCACGGTGACCAGGTTCAGCAGGGCGAGCAGCCGCAGGTACCAGACGGTCGCCGCGGCGGCCCGAGGGCGCCAGCGCTCCAGGAGGCCGGGCGGGGACCCGGCGGAGGACGTGGACGGCTCCGGCTTCAGAGTGGACGACACAGCTCAATTCCAAACGATCAGATGGTGGGGCGCATCCGCACACGGCCCGAGGTCGGGCACTCCGTACAGGCCCGACGACCCGACCGACCGCTCGCCTCGGCCGGCAGACCGATGGAGCGGCAGCCAACTCCATGGTTCCCCACCCCGGGAGAGAATCGCGTGAACCAGGTAGGCGATTCACACCCCCGCCGAACGGCGGGGGTTCACGACCGGCCGAACCGCGGTCCCGGCCGCTCAGGCCCTACCCTCGAATCCAGTCATGCGGACCGGCCCGGCCCCGTCCGCCGAACCGAGGAGGGACCCATCACCACCACCCGCGTGCTGATCGTGGACGACGAGATCCTGGTGAGGTCCGGACTCGGGCTGATCGTCGGGTCCGCCGCCGACCTGGAGGTGGTCGGCGACTGCTCCGGCGGACAGGCCGAGGAGTACGTCCGCCGGCTGCGCCCGCACGTGGTGCTGCTCGACATCCGGATGCCCGACATGGACGGCATCTCGGTGCTCCGCCGGGTGCGCGCGCTGCCCGACCCGCCGGCCGTGGCGATGCTCACCACCTTCGACACCGACGAGTACATCGGCACCGCGCTGCGGGCCGGCGCGTCCGGCTTCCTGCTCAAGGACACCGCCCCGGAGCAGCTGGTGCACGCCGTCCGGGTGCTCGCGGCCGGTGGCAACATCCTCTCCCCGACCGTGACCCGGACGGTGATCGGCGGCTACGTCGACGGCGGCGGCCCGGACGCCGAGGCGGCGACCCTGGCCCGCACCCTGACCGGCCGCGAGCTGGACGTGCTGGCGCTCCTCGGCGAGGGCCTGTCCAACGCCGAGATCGCCGACCGGCTCTTCCTCGGTACCGGCACCGTGAAGGACCACATCAGCGCGATCCTCGGCAAGCTCAGCGCCGCCAACCGGGTCCAGGCCGCCGTCATCGCCCACCGGGCCGGGCTGGTGCGGCCCAGGCCGAGCGACGGGGCATGAGCGACCTCTCCCCCGGCAGACGGCTCCCGGCGGGGTTCACCGCCCCCTGGCTGATGCTCCTGCTGCCGGCGCTCTACTCCCTGGTCGACGCCGCCCTGGTGGCCCGGGGCGCCCCGCTCTGGCAGACCCTGCTCTCCGTGCTGGCCGCCGTCGCGCTGCTCTGGCGGCGGCGCTTCCCGGTCACCGTCCTGCTGCTGGTCATGCCCGGCAGCTACCTCGACGACATCTGGCTCGCCCCGATCACCGCCGTCTACACGGTGGCGGCCGAGCGCCCCAGCCCCCGGGTGGTGGTGCCCTGCGCCACCCTGTTCGCCCTGGTCGAGTTCTTCCACTGGCCGGTCTACGAGCAGACCTTCGCCCTCAGCCGGGACACCGCGCTGTACGCGATCCAGTCCGTGATGCTGGCGGCCGGTCCGGCCGCCACCGGCCTGCTCTCCCGGACCAGGCGCGAGCTCGCGGCCCGGCTGGACGAGCTGACCCGGGGCCAGGCGCGGGAGAGCCGGCTGCTCGCCGAGCGGGTGCTGAGCGACGAGCGCGGCCGGCTGGCCCGGGAGATGCACGACGTCGTCTCGCACCAGGTCAGCCTGATCAGCATCCAGGCCGGCGCGCTCCAGGTCTCGACCCCCGACCCGGCCGCGGTGACCACGGCCCGCACCATCCGGGAGCTCTCCGTCCGGACCCTGGAGGAACTGCGCCAGATGGTCGGGGTGCTGCGGGCCGGCGGCCCGCGGATGGACACCCCGCTGGCTCCGCAGCCCCGCCTGGCCGACCTCCCCCGGCTGATCGAGGAGAGCGGGCTCGCCGCCGACGCCGAGCTGACCCCCGGCGACCGCCCCTGGCCCGAGGCGGTCGAGCGGGCCGCCTACCGCACCGTCCAGGAGGCGCTCACCAACATCACCAAGTACGCCCCGGAGGCCGCGGTGCACGTACGGGTCAAGGCCCGGGGCCGCAGGCTGCGGGTGGAGGTCCGCAACGAGGCCCCGCCGGTCCCGCCCGTCCAGACGCTGCCGGGCGGCGGCCACGGCCTGGTCGGCCTGCGCGAGCGCGCCCAGCTGCTCGGCGGATCGCTCGCCGCCGGACCCACCGCGGACGGCGGTTTCGAGGTCCGGGCCGAGCTCCCGGCCAGCCGGAACTGACCCCCGGAACTGGCCCCGGGACGCCCCCCGGGACGCGCCTCGGAACGGGCCGCCTCCGGCTCCCTCCGGAGGCGGGGGCGCCCGGAGAACGAGAAAACCCCGCAGGTCCGAAGACCTGCGGGGTTTCACTGTGCGCGAGGGGGGAGTTGAACCCCCACGCCCTTTCGGGCACTGGAACCTGAATCCAGCGCGTCTGCCTATTCCGCCACCCGCGCATGGGTGTCTGTCGTGGTTGCCAGCCGATCAGCCGAGCTGCTCGGTACCATGTGGCCCTTGCGTCTCTTCGATCCGGCCCCCTTGCGGGTGCCCCTTCCGACGTGGAAAACAGTAGCACGACCAGCGGGTCACCTCCGAATCCGTTCCCCGCAGAGGCCGGGCGCATCCGAACGGATGCCCGGCGAACAGGCGGACGAGGGATGGCGGGCCCGTCGAACGGGTAGCCCTGGCATGCTGCCGCCCGAATGCGTCACCCTGTGTGTCCGAGCCCACCCCCGGGCACCACGTGGTCCGGGAACCGTACGGATGGCCCCGGCGTGGATACGATCAGTACGGAAGTACCGCAAGTAGGCGCGACCGGCTCCCCGGAATCCGGTCGGCAGGCAGGCGAACGAACCCTGGAAGGGGGTGCCCCATGGGAGTGCTGAAGAAGTTCGAGCAGCGACTCGAGGGTCTCGTCAACGGCACCTTCGCCAAGGTGTTCAAGTCCGAGGTCCAGCCCGTGGAGATCGCCGGAGCGCTGCAGCGCGAGTGCGACAACAACGCGAGCATCTGGAACCGCGAGCGCACCGTCGTGCCCAACGACTTCATCGTCGAGCTGAGCCCGCACGACTTCGAGCGGCTGAGCCCCTACTCCGGGCAGCTGGGCACCGAGCTGTCCGGCATGGTCCGCGAGTACGCCGAGGCCCAGCGGTACAGCTTCATGGGCCCGCTCCAGGTGAACCTGGAGAAGGCCGACGACCTCGACACCGGCCTGTACCGGGTGCGCAGCCGCACCCTGGCGGCCGAGGAGTCCCCGCCCCCGCCGCAACAGCAGCAGCAGGCGCCCGCGCAGCCCACCCAGCCCGGCTACGGGCGGCCGCCGGCCGCCCCGGCTCCCGGCGCACCGTGGCAGCAGCAGCAGGGCACCGCCCCGTACAGCCCGCCCCCGCCGCCCGCCGCTCCCCCCGCCGCGCCCCCCGGTGCCCCCGGCGGCGGCAACGTCCGCCCGTTCCCGGGCGCCGGCCACGGCACGTCGGTGCGCCGCTGGATCGAGGTGAACGGCGCCCGGCACCAGATCACCGGGAACGCGTGCGTGCTCGGCCGCTCGACCGAGGCCGACGTGCGCATCGACGACCCCGGAGTCTCCCGCAAGCACGCCGAGATCCGGCCCGGTACCCCCTCGATGGTGCTCGACCTGGGTTCCACCAACGGCATCGTGGTGGACGGACAGCACACCCAGCGCGCTACGCTCCGCGACGGCTCTCGAATCGTCGTGGGCTCCACCACCATCGTCTACCGACAGGTCGAAGGGTAGTGTCCGATTTGTTCGCGCGCTTCGCTCACTCACGGGCGGGCCGGCCATGTCAGAACTGACCCTCACGGTCATGCGGCTCGGCTTCCTCGCCGTCCTGTGGCTGTTCGTCATCGTGGCGGTCCAGGTGATCCGCAGCGACCTGTTCGGGACGAGGGTGAACCCCCGTGCGTCCCGCCGGGGCGCCGCCGCGGCCGCCGCCGGCACCGCGACCCCGGCGCCGGGACGCGGGGCGCAGGCCCAGCCCTCCGGCGGTCCGCAGACCCAGGGCGGCGGGCGCCGACGCGGCGCACCCACCCAGCTCGTCGTGGTCCAGGGCTCGCTGGCCGGGACCACCGTCGCGCTCCAGGGCCAGACCATCACCCTGGGCCGGGCCCATGACTCCACCATCGTGCTGGACGACGACTACGCGTCCTCCCGGCATGCCAGGATCTATCCCGACCAGACTGGGCAGTGGACGGTCGAGGATCTAGGCTCCACCAACGGCACCTATCTGGACCGTCAGCGCCTGACCGCGCCGACCCCGCTCCAGCCGGGCATGCCGATCCGTATCGGCAGGACCGTCATCGAACTGCGGAAGTAGTAGCGCATGAGGGACAGCATCCCGTCCATGACCCAGAGGGGGGCACAGGTCGCATGACCCTGGTGCTGCGCTTCGCCGCCGGCTCCCACAAGGGACTGATCCGGGAGGGGAACGAGGACTCCGGCTATGCCGGCCCGCGGCTGCTGGCCGTGGCCGACGGCATGGGCGGTGCGGCGGCCGGTGAGGTCGCGTCCTCCGAAGTGCTCGGCTCGATCGTCCGGCTGGACGAGGACGTGCCGGGCGCCGATCTGCTGACCCTCCTCGGCGATGCGGTCCAGGGCGCCAACGACCGGCTTCGCCAGATGGTCGAGGAGGACCCGCAGCTCGAAGGCATGGGCTGCACCCTCACCGCGATGCTCTGGACCGGCCAGCGGATGGGCCTCGTCCACGTCGGCGACTCCCGCGCCTACCTGCTGCGCGACGGCGCACTGGTGCAGATCACCCAGGACCACACCTGGGTGCAGCGGCTGGTCGACGAGGGCCGGATCACCCCGGAGGAGGCCGAGACCCACCCGCAGCGCTCACTGCTGATGCGGGCGCTGGACGGCCGCGGCCAGGTCGAGCCGGACCTCTCGATCCGCGAGGTCCGGGCCGGCGACCGCTACCTGATCTGCTCCGACGGCCTCTCCGGCCCGGTCAGCCACCAGACCCTCCAGGACACCCTCGGCAGCTACTACTCGCCCGAGCAGACCGTGCAGGAGCTGATCCAGCTCGCCCTGCGCGGCGGCGGTCCGGACAACATCACCTGCATCGTCGCGGACGTCCTCGACGTCGGCGCCACGGACACCCTGAGCGGCCAGTTCAGCGACGTCCCCGTGGTGGTCGGCGCGGTCGCCGAGACCCCGCCGTCCTCGGCCGCCGCCGACCGGTCGATCCGCGACACCCCGGCCGGCCGTGCCGCCGGGCTCGGCCGCGGCCCGCAGGGCGCGTTCGGCCCGGCCGCGGGCTACGACCCCGGCCACCCGGGCGACGGCCAGGGCGGCTTCGGCCCGGCCGAGGGCTACCCCGAGGGGTACCCGGAGGGCTACGCCGGCGAACCCGCGGCGTACGGCGCCGAGGACTTCGACGAGGAGCCCCGCCCGAAGCGGAAGAACCGGGCGCTGGCGTTCTCGCTGGTCGGCCTGGTCACGCTGGGCCTGCTCGGCGCGGGCGGCTTCTTCGGCTACCAGTGGACCCAGAGCCAGTACTACGTCGGCGCCGACGGCGACCACGTCGCGGTCTACCAGGGCGTCCACCAGAGCCTGGCCGGACTGAACCTCTCCTCGGTGCACACCCCGTACAAGGACATCGAGCTCAAGTTCCTGCCGCAGGACCAGCGCACCCACGTCGCCAACACCATCTCGGCGAGCAGCCTCGGCGACGCCGGCGACAAGGTGAAGAAGCTGGGCGAGCAGGCCGCGCTCTGCCGCAAGGTCGCCGACGCCCGGACCGCCGCGGCCAACACCGTCCCCGGGACGGTACCCGCGCTCCCCGGGACCGCCCCGACCGTCCCCGCCTCGGCGGCCGGCGGACCCGCCGGGACGACGCTGCAGGCCGGGTTCGTGACCGCCACCGCGCCGCCCAGCCCGTCCACCACCCGGGCCCCGGCGGCGGGCGTGCCCTCGCCCACCCCGACCCAGAGCTCTCCGGCCCCCGCCACGCCGTCCGCGGCCGCGCCCAGCCAGAGCGCCGCCGCACCGGCCGCACCGCAGAACGACCTGCCCGGCCTGAGCGACGAGGAGCGGCAGCGGGCCGACTCCTGCCCGAAGCCGTGACGGCCGCGACCCGACATAGGCCCGCCCCGCGCGGGCCCGCCGGCCGGCAGGGAGCGGCCACCACGTGAGCGAGCAGACCACCGAGAGGCGTTCCCGGGCGAACGCCCCCGCCGGTCCCCGGGTGTCCCCCGGGCCCGGGGCCGGGGGAGAGGCGGGAGCATGAGCACCTTCGACCTGAGCAACGACGCGAACAACCGGTCCGACGGACGCCGGGCCGGCGGTGTCCCCGCCGACCGCGCGTCCTCGCGGCGCCGCGGCAACACCACCATCTCGCCGCAGGGCACGCCGAACCGCCGCAACACCGAGCTGGCCCTGCTGGCCTTCGCGGTGCTGCTGCCGGTCCTGGCCTACGCCAACGTGGGCCTGGCGATGGACGACGCGCTGCCCACCGGCATGCTCGGCTACGGCCTCGGCATGGGGGCCCTCGCGCTGATCGCGCACCTGCTGATGCGGAAGTTCGCCCCCTACGCGGACCCGCTGATGCTGCCCATCGCCACCCTGCTCAACGGGCTCGGCGTGGTGATGATCTGGCGGCTCGACAAGGCCGGACCGCTGCTGCACAAGAACTTCGCGGCGGCCCCCAACCAGCTGATGTGGTCGGGGCTCGGGGTCGCGTTCTTCATCGTGGTGATGGTCTTCCTGAAGGACCACCGGGTCCTCCAGCGCTACACCTACATCTCGATGGTGGTGGCCCTGGTGCTGCTCGCCGCGCCGGCCTTCTTCCCGGCGCGCCAGGAGGACTTCGGGGCCAAGATCTGGATCCGGATGGGCGCCTTCTCGATCCAGCCCGGTGAGTTCGCCAAGATCATCCTGACCGTCTTCTTCGCCGGCTACCTGATGGTCAAGCGGGACGCCCTGGCCCTGGCCAGCCGCCGCTTCATGGGCCTCTACCTGCCGCGCGGCCGCGACCTCGGTCCGATCATCGTGATCTGGCTCCTCAGCCTGCTGATCCTGATCTTCGAGAACGACCTCGGCTCGTCCTTCCTGTACTTCGGCCTCTTCGTGGTGATGCTCTACGTCGCCACCGAGCGGACCAGCTGGATCATCTTCGGCCTCCTGATGTCGGTCAGCGGCGCGGTCCTGGTGGCCTCCACCACCAGCCACGTGAAGACCCGCATCGACGCCTGGCTCGACCCGATGGCCGCCTTCTCGCCGAACCACCCGCCCGGCGCCACCGAGCAGATCGGCCAGTCGCTGATGGCGCTCGGCTCCGGCGGGGTGACCGGCTCCGGCCTCGGGCAGGGGCGGTCCTGGCTGATCGACTTCGCCGCCAAGAGCGACTTCATCCTCGGCTCCTTCGGCGAGGAGCTGGGCCTCACCGGCATGATGGCGATCTTCATGCTCTACGCCCTACTGATCCAGCGCGGCCTGCGCACCGCCGTCGCCACCCGCGACCCGTTCGGCAAGCTCTTCGCCGTCGGCCTCTCCTCGGCCATGGCGCTCCAGGTCTTCGTGGTGGCCGGCGGCGTCACCGGGCTGATCCCGCTGACCGGTATGACCATGCCGTTCCTCGCCCAGGGCGGGTCCTCGGTGGTCGCCAACTGGGCCCTGGTCGCGATCCTGCTGAAGATCAGCGACAGCGCCCGCCGCCCGGGCGTGGAACCCGCTCCCGCCAGCGAGCTCCAGGGGGGAGCAGCCTCGTGAACAAGCCGATCCGCCGGGTCTCGATCTTCTGTCTCGTCCTGATCCTGGCCCTCATGGTGCGCACCAACTGGGTGCAGGGCGTCCAGGCCGACGCCTGGGCCACCAACAAGAACAACAAGCGCCAGGTCTACGACCGGTACGCCCACCCGCGCGGCAACATCATCGTCGACGGCCAGCCGGTCACCCAGTCCGCCTTCGTCAACGGCCTGCGCTACAAGTACAAGCGGTCCTGGGTCGACGGCCCGATGTACGCGCCGGTCACCGGCTACTCCTCGCAGGCCTTCGGGGCCAGCCAGCTGGAGCAGCTGGAGGACGGCGTGCTCTCCGGCAACGACGACCGGCTCTTCTTCCGCAACACCCTGGACATGCTGACCGGGGAACCGAAGAAGGGCGGTGACGTCGTCACCACCATCAACGCCAAGGCCCAGAAGGCCGCCTTCGAGGGGCTCGGCAACAAGAAGGGCGCGGTCGTCGCGCTCGACCCGCGCACGGGCGCGATCCTGGCCCTGGTCTCCACGCCGTCGTACGACCCCGGTGTCTTCGCCGGCAACGAGTCCGCCGACTCCAAGGCGTGGACGGACCTCAACGCCGACCCGAACAAGCCGATGCTCAACCGGGCGCTGCGCGAGACCTACCCGCCGGGCTCGACCTTCAAGCTGGTCACCGCGGCGGCGGCGTTCGAGAACGGCCTCTACCAGAACATCGACGACGCCACCAAGACGCCGAACCCGTACGTCCTGCCCGGCACCAAGACCGAGCTGAAGAACGAGTCCGACAAGGAGCAGTGCGAGAACGCCACGCTCAAGTCCGGCATGGACCAGTCCTGCAACACGGTCTACGGCAAGATCGGCGCGGACCTGGGCAAGGACAAGATGCGGGCGCAGGCCGAGAAGTTCGGCTTCAACAGCACCGTGGACACCCCCGTCCGGTCCGAGAAGAGCGTCTTCCCGACCGACTCCACCCCGGACGGCACCGCGCTCGACTCCATCGGCCAGCACGACACCCGGGCCACGCCCCTGCAGATCGCCATGGTGACGGCGGCGATCGCCAACAACGGCTCGCTGATGCAGCCCTACCTGGTCGACCAGGAGCGCTCGGCCTCGCTGACCACCATCTCCAAGCACACCGAGAAGCAGTTCTCGCAGCCGATCAGCCCGGCCACCGCGCAGAAGCTGCAGGAGATGATGGTCTCGGTGGTCGAGAACGGCACCGGCAGGAACGCCCGGATCCCCGACCTGACGGTCGGCGGCAAGACCGGCACCGCCCAGCACGGCGAGGACAACGCGGGTCTGCCGTTCGCCTGGTTCACCTCCTACGCCAAGGCGGCCGACGGCCGCTCGGTCGCGGTCGCGGTGGTGGTCGAGGACGGCTCCAACAACCGTGACGGCATCAGCGGCGGCCGGCTGGCCGCGCCGATCGCCAAGTCGGTGATGCAGGCGACGCTCGGGAAGTAGCTGGCCAGTCCGGCCGGTCGTGCCCGGCCGACCGGGTCCGCGGGGCCCGCCGGATCCACCGCTTCCGCCCGTTCCGGGAGGCCCCCGGGGCGGGCGCGGACGGCTTCCGCGGGTGAGTGAAATGTCACGATCGGCACCCCTGTCCGGGTACCGGTCTGATATCGGCCTGCGGTCGACTCGGGTCCGGCGCGGTGCGACCGGTAGCGTATCCGCAGCAGCGGGTGTACCCGTTGCCGCCCGCGAGACGCCGCACGGTCCTGAACGCAGAACCACCCGGGGCCCGGGCGGCGTCACAGGGAGCGTGCGGGGACACCTACGTCAGAACCTCACCGGCGGGTGAGGGAGAGGGTCGGAACTATGGAAGAGCCTCGTCGCCTAGGCGGCAGGTACGAGCTCGGCGGCGTCCTGGGACGCGGCGGCATGGCCGAGGTGTACCTCGGCCATGACACCCGGCTCGGCCGCTCCGTCGCAGTGAAGACGCTCCGGGCCGACATGGCCCGGGATCCGTCGTTCCAGGCCCGCTTCCGTCGTGAGGCACAGTCCGCGGCGTCACTCAACCACCCCGCCATCGTCGCCGTCTACGACACCGGCGAGGACTACATCGACGGGATCTCCATCCCGTACATCGTGATGGAGTACGTCGAGGGGTCCACGCTGCGGGAGCTGCTGCACTCCGGGCGCCGGCTGCTGCCGGAGCGCGCGCTGGAGATGACCATCGGCATCCTGCAGGCCCTGGAGTACTCGCACCGGGCCGGCATCGTGCACCGCGACATCAAGCCCGCCAACGTCATGCTGACCCGGCAGGGCAACGTCAAGGTCATGGACTTCGGCATCGCCCGCGCGATGGGCGACGCCGGCATGACGATGACGCAGACCTCGGCCGTCATCGGCACCGCCCAGTACCTCTCCCCGGAGCAGGCCAAGGGCGAGCAGGTGGACGCCAGGTCCGACCTCTACTCCACCGGCTGCCTGCTCTACGAGCTGCTGACCGTCCGCCCGCCGTTCGTCGGCGACTCCCCCGTGGCGGTCGCCTACCAGCACGTCCGGGAGGAGGCGCAGCCGCCGTCCGTCTTCGACCCCGAGGTCCGCCCCGAGGTCGACGCGATCGTGCTCAAGGCGCTCGCCAAGGACCGCGACTACCGCTACCAGAGCGCCGACGAGATGCGCGACGACATCGAGCGCTTCCTCGACGGCCTGCCGGTGGCCGCCGCCCAGCAGGCCGCCGCCTACGGCATGGGCGCCGCCGGGTACGGCTACGACCAGAACGGCTACCCGCAGCACGACCCGTACGGCCAGACCAACATGCTGCCGCAGCACGCCGCCGGCGGACCGACCACGGTGCTGCCGCAGGCCTCCCCGGCCGGCTACCCGCAGCCCCAGGGCCCCGGCTACGACGACGGGTACGGCCAGACCTACGCCGGCGCCCAGGGCGGCGGCAACGACGGCTACGACGACGGGTACGGCCGCAGCGGCCGGCGCGGCGGGGAGCCGCCGAAGAAGAGCAACACCTCCTGGATCGTGCTGGCGGTCGCCGCCGTCCTGGTCCTGGTGGGCACCTTCTTCGTCGCGCAGGCGATGTTCGGCAACTCGAAGGGCGACACCCCGAAGGAGGCGCCGAAGGTCGCGGTGCCGAACCTGGTCGGCAAGAGCCTGGCGGAGGCCAAGACGCTCGCCGCCCAGGCCGGTCCCAAGCTGGTGGTCACCGAGGGCGAGAAGGTCGCCTGCCCGGACGCCGCGGTGAAGAAGGACCAGGTCTGCACCCAGAACCCGGCGGTCGGCGGCCAGCTCGCGGAGGCCGGCACGATCACCGTGCAGCTCTCCTCCGGCCCGGCCAAGGCCGCCGTGCCGGCCGTGACCGGCAAGACCAAGGAACAGGCCGTCAAGGCGCTGGCCGACGCCGGGTTCACCAACGTCACCTCCGAGTACAAGGACGACGAGAACGCCCCGCTGGAGCAGGTCACCGGCCAGGACCCGCCCCCCAACGCGGGTGCCGACCCGACCGCCCCGATCAAGCTCACCGTCTCGCAGGGCAAGGCGAAGGTCGCCGTGCCCAACGTGGTCGGCCAGCCCAAGGAGGCCGCGCAGGCCACCCTGGAGAGCGCCGGCTTCCAGGTCGACGCCTCGAAGACCACCACGACCAACGACCCGAGCAAGGTCAACACCGTGGCCTCGCAGACGCCGACGGCCAACAGCAAGGTCGCGGCGGCCTCGAAGATCCAGCTGACCGTCTTCAAGGCGCCGGACAAGGTCACCGTCCCGCCGCTGACGAACGTCGTCCTCAGGGACGCCATCAAGCAGCTGGAGACCGCGGGCCTGAAGTACACCATCGTGTTCGGTCCGGCGGACCCGGCCTCGCTGGTCACCAGTTCCACCCCGCAGGCCGGGACCCAGGTGGACCCGCAGACCTCGATCGGGCTGATGACCAAGGCGGCGGATCCGCCCAAAGGGGGCGACACCCCCACCATCCCCGGGATCCCCGGTATCCCCACGCCCTCCAACACCAAAGGGGGACCCAACAACTAAGCCCTGGTTCCCCTGGTTCTGAGCACGTCGGAACCGGGCCGGCCGGCCGAGTTGTTTCCGGGAGCACCTGAACGCCCGAGCGCCTGAACGCCCGGGCGCTTGAACCCCCGAGGGCCCGTCGACGGAGTGTCGACGGGCCCTCGGGCGTTCCCGGGCGCCGGGCGCGCGCGCCGGGCGCCCCGCCGCTGCGGCGCGGCCTCAGGAGTGCCGCAGCTCCGGCGGCGGGGTGCGCTTGGCGTCCATGTCGTCCACCCGCACCAGGCTCCCCCAGACCGCCATCCGGTAGCGCGAGGTGTAGACCGGCGTGCAGGTGGTCAGCGTGATGTACCGGCCGGGCCCGGCGTAGCCGGAGCCCTTCGGCACGGGCGCGACGATGCCGGTGTCGAACTTGGACGTCTCCGGCAGGGTGTTGTCGACCCGGTAGACGTACCACTTGTCCCGTGTCTCGACGACGACCGCGGCGCCCTTGCCCACGGCGTCCAGGTCGTGGAACTTCGCGCCGTGGCCGTCCCGGTGCGCCGCCAGCGTGAAGTTGCCGGTGGCGTCCCAGGGCATCGCCGAGCGGTACGGCTGCTCGTACACCCCGGCGACGCCCTCGGACAGGGTGTCGGGGTCGGTGCCCATCCGGATCAGCACCTGGTAGTCCCGGCCCATCGCCGGGACGTGCAGGAAGCCGATCCCGTCGCCCGCCGCGTAGGACGGTCCGGCTCCCGGTGTGCCGGCCGGTGCCGGGGTGCCGGAGGCGCCGGGGGTGCCCGGGGCGCTCGACGGGGGAGTGGCCGGGCCGGCCGCCCAGGACTCGCGCAGCTGGTCGGAGGCCACGGCGGCGGAACGGTCCGCCAGCACGTCGGTCCACCAGAGCGAGTAGGAGACGAAGAGGCCGAGCACCAGCCCCAGGGTGATCAGCAGCTCGCCGAAGACCCCGAGCACGGCCAGCGCCCGGCCACGGCGCCGCCGGCCGGCCGGGCCGCGCCCGGGCCCGTCCCCGTGCGCGGGTTCGGGCGGCGGGAAGGCCTCCTCGGCCACCACCTCGGTCCCCTGGGTCACGTCTCTCCCCTTCCCGGGCCGCCTCGGGCCGCCCCGGGGCCGTCGTCAGCCCGCCGTGAGGGCGGCCGGCTTGCCCTGGCTGCGCGGCCGTTCGTCGATCATCTTGCCAAAGACGATCAGCCGGTACTTCGAGCTGAACTCCGGCGTGCAGGTGGTCAGCGTGATGTAGCGGCCGGCCTGGCCGTAACCGGCGCCGTTCGGGACCGGCTTGATCACGCTCACGTTGGACGGCGGGGTCTCCGGGATGCCCCCGGTGACCTCGTACGTGAAGTAGGCGGTCGCGGTCTCCACCACGATCTTGTCGCCCTTGCCGAGCTGGTTGATCCGCCGGAACGGCTCGCCGTGGGTGTTGCGGTGCGCGGCCAGCGCGAAGTTGCCCGCCTTGTCGGCCGGCATGCCGGTGCCGGTGTAGTGGCCCACCAGTCCCTTGTCCAGGACGGAACCCTTGGCGGTGCCCTCGGCGATCGGGAACTTCTGGCCCAGCTTCGGCATGTGGATGATCGCGAAGCCCTTGCCGGGCTCGAAGGTCTCCGGCTTGGCCGGGTCGGGGGCCGGCTGGCCCGGCGCGGCCGGGGCCGGCTGACCGGCGTCGAACTGCTCCTCCAGCTGGTTGCGGGCGCCGTCGGCGGCCGCGTCGGCCTGCACGTTGGTCCACCAGAGCTGGTAGGAGACGAAGAGCAGCATCACCAGGCCGAGGGTGATGCAGAACTCGCCGAGGAAGCGGGCGGCGACCACCGCCGGCGACTCCTTGGTCCGGCCCGCGGCGCCCCGGCCGGCCGCCCGGCGGCGCCCGTTGCCCGGGCGCACGGACGTCCGGCCCTGCGCGGCGCGGCGGCGCTCGGCCCGGCCGCCGCCGACCGGCGGACCGTCCGCGCCGGCCACCGCGGCCATGGTGACCGTCTCGGCCGCCGCGAGCGCCTCGAAGGGGCCCCCGGGGGCCTCCTGGGCGTCCGGACGCGGCCCGAGCGCCTCCTGGGCCGGCGCGGCCTGCTCGTAGACGCCCCAGCCGTCCTCGGCTCCGCTCGGCACCGGGTGGCCGCCCTGGACCGGGTCCTGACCCTGGTTCCGCCCCTGCCCCTGCTGGGCGGGCACGTGCCCGCCCTGCTGGAGCTGCTGGGCCCGGTACGGGTCGTACTGCTGGTACTGGCCGTTCTGCGGGTACGGCTCAGCGCCGTACGGCCCCTGCTCGTACGGCGCCTGCGGGTACGGCGTCTGCCCGGCCTGCGGGTACGGCCCCTGCGGGTACGGGGTCCGGGCGTACTGCCCCTGGGCCTGCTGTCCCTGGACGTACTGCTCCTGGGGGTACTGCTCCTGGGGGTACTGCCCCTGGGTGAACTGCTCCTGCGGGTACTGCTCCGGAGGGTACGGCTGCCGGTACGGGTCGTGCGGGTACGGGCCGGCGCCCGGGTCCGCGGCGCCGCCCTGCGGGTCCGCGTCCGGCTGGTAGCGCCCCTCCGGACGCACCGCGGTCACGCCGCTCAGCCCCGGCCGATCACCGGGGCGAGCCCGGCCGAACGGTCCACGGCCAGCGGGTCGCCGCACTCGGCAAGCCAGTTGGCGAGCATCCGGTGACCGCCCTCGGTGAGCACCGACTCGGGGTGGAACTGCACGCCCTCGACCGCCAGCTCGCGGTGGCGCAGGCCCATGATCACGCCGCTCTCGGTGCGCGCGGTGACCACCAGCTCGTCCGGCACGGTGGCCGGCTCGACCGCCAGCGAGTGGTACCGGGTCGCGATGAGCGGCGAGGGCAGTCCCGCGAACACCCCGCCGTCCTCGTGCTCGACCGGCGAGGTCTTGCCGTGCAGCAGCTCGGGTGCCCGGTCGACCACCGCGCCGTACGCCACCGCGATCGACTGCAGGCCCAGGCAGACGCCGAACACCGGCAGCCCGATCCGCGCGCAGTGGTGCACCATCTCGATGCAGACGCCGGCCTCCTCCGGGGAGCCCGGGCCGGGGGAGAGCAGCACCCCGTCGAATCCGGTGTCGCCCTCGCGGCGGACCGCGTGCCCGACCGTCACCTCGTCGTTGCGGACCACCTCGCAGGTGGCGCCGAGCTGGTAGAGGTACTGGACCAGGTTGAAGACGAAGCTGTCGTAGTTGTCGACGACCAGGATGCGGGGCGGGGCCGGCTGGGTGGTCATGCGCGCGTTCTCCGTGGGGTGCGGGGACTGGGGACGAGGGGCGGTTCCGCCGGGGTCAGCCGACGGCGCCGTCGTCGCCCCCGTCCACTGTGACGTCTCCGAAGGGGAGGAGCGGTTCCGCCCACGGGAAGACGTACGTGAAGAGGAGGTAGACCACTCCCAGCACGAGGAGGAGCGAGATGACGGCCTTGACCGGGGAGGGCCCCGGGAGGTGTCGCCAGATCCAGCCGTACATGGTGCTCCCTCGACGTATCAGACTGGGGACAAGAGTAGACCCGCCCTACTGCTGCCCGGTCGCCGAGCGGAGGTCCGCCGTCCCCGTGAAGCCGGGCAGGGCGAGGTCCCCGCCCTCCTGGACCTTCCAGCCCAGCCCGTAGGCCTGGACGTACTTCAGGTAGTTGCGGATCGTCGGGTCCGACTCGACCGCCCCGCGCAGCGCGTCCGTCCTCCCGACCGCCCTCACCACGTAGGGCGGTGAGTAGACCCGGCCCTGGAGCAGCAGGGTGTTGCCGACGCAGCGGACGGCGCTGGTGGAGATCAGCCGCTGGTCCATCACCTGGACGCCCTCGGCGCCGCCCCGCCAGAGCGCGTTGACCACGGCCTGGATGTCCTGCTGGTGGATCACCAGGTCGTTGACGCCCGGCTCGGGCACCCCGGGGATGCGCGCGGTCGCGTTCGGCGGGGCGTCGTTGAGGGTGACGGTGAGGCCCGGGCCCTGGAGCGGGTCCAGCGCGGCGGCCTGTTCCAGGGCGGTCAGCCGGGCGGCGTCGGCCGGGCTGCGGCCCTGCTGGTCGGTGAGCTGCCGGGCCCGCTCCTGGAGGTCGGCGAGCTGGGCCTGGGACTGCTGGTTCTGGGCGCTGCGCTGCCGTATCACGTCGGAGAGGCTGAGCAACGAGTTGTCGGTCCGCAGGTCGGTGCCGCGGGCGGTCTGCGCGCTGATGTAGAAGAGCAGCCCGGCGAGCGCGAAGACGGCGCAGGTCAGGGCACGTCCGACAATTCGGGTGCCGGCGGACCCGGTACGGGGCGGCCGAGGGGGAATCGACAAATTAGGCACCGTACCCTTATCTCCTTCAGACCCGCCGAGCCACTACGCTAACGGACGCCGGTGGCATGTGCGGGGTCGCTCCCCTTAACGTTCTCCCCAAACGCCACCGCCGGCCGCCTCGCCCCCGCTGAACCCCTGCGCGGTCACAGCGCATCGACAGGAGAGCTCCTCGTGCCGAAGTCTCGACTCCGCAAGAAGTCCGACTACACCCCGCCGACCACGGTCACGGTGAAGATCAGTTCGGGCCGCGGCTGGGTTGCACCCCTGATGCTGGCGTTGTTCCTGATCGGCCTAGTCTGGATCGTCACCTACTACGTGACGAGCGGCAGCTGGCCGGTGGAGAGCTGGCGGAACTGGAACATCCTGGTGGGCTTCGGCTTCATCGCGGCGGGGTTCGGCGTCTCCACCCAGTGGAAGTGACGCCGGGGCTCCACCCCTGAGCGCATTCCGCCGCCCCGGGACCGTCGGGTCCCCGGGGCGGCTTCGCGGTGCCCGGATTGCCGGATATGTACGAAACCTGTAGCGGTTTCTCCCGGCTTGTCCCATCGGTTATCCCGCTTATCGTGTTTATCCACATGGTTATCCACACTGGGGAAAAGTCACGCGGGCCTGTGGATAACTCGCGCCGGGGGCGCTTTCCACACTCTCGCGCGCCCCTCCCCCGAATGCCGAATACGCACAGCAGGACACGCGTAGAACAGTCGTCCGCACCCGGGCCTCCGCACCGCCTGTGCACAGCCACCCACCCGCTGTGGACAACCGTGCGGAGGCGTCACCCGCCGTAGCTGGCCGTACCCACCAGAACCATCAGCAGGACCAGCCCGGCCACCCCCGCCACCGTGAGCCCCTGCACCGCCGCCCGGTTGGCGCGCGGGGCGTACATCAGGCCCGCCGCGGTCAGCGTCCCCGCGACCAGGCCGCCGAGGTGCGCCCGCCAGTCGATCCCGGGCACCGAGAAGGTGACGATCAGGTTGAACACCAGCAGCGCGGCCACCGGGCCGAGCGGCGCCCGGACCTTGCGGTACATCACCAGGGTCGCGCCGAGCAGGCCGAAGATCGCGCCCGAGGCGCCCAGCGACTTCATCCCGTCGCCGTCCAGCAGGAACGCGAACGCGCTGCCGGCCAGTCCCGAGAGCAGGTAGAGCGTCAGGAAGCGGAGCCGTCCCAGCGCCGACTCCAGCGCGGGGCCCATCACCCAGAGCATCAGCATGTTGGTGGCGATGTGCCAGGGCGCGGTGTGCAGGAAGACCGCGGTCAGCAGCCGGTACCACTGCTCCGGTCCCTCGGCGACGCCGTACGGGAAGCCGGTGTAGCGCGGGTCGAAGCTGACCAGCATGAGGTCGTCGGCCAGCCAGGGCTTGAGGACGTAGGCGGCCAGCACGAAGACCGCCAGGTTGACGCCGATCAGCACCTTGGTGACCAGGGCGCCGTCCCCGGCCGGCTGCCCGCCGAACCGGGTGGTCGCCCGGCGGACCTGACGACCGCCCTCGCTGACGCACTCCGGGCAGTGGAAGCCCACCGACGCGTTCACCATGCACTGCGGGCAGATCGGCCGACCGCAGCGGGAGCAGCCGATGCCGGTCTCCTGCTCGGGGTGCCGGTAGCAGCGGGACAGCCCGCTCGCACCGCCCGGCCCGGGGACACGGTCGGTCGGTTGCCTCGGCTCGTCCGGGAGCATCGGTTTTCCCCTTCCGCCACGACCTGCCACGACCTGCTGCGACGTACCTCGCCCTGCCGCGACGACGCGAACGCGGTCCCGGCGAACGCCGCCGGAACGGCCAGCCTACTGCGGCCATACCCCCCGCCCCACGGCCCCACCCTCCCCCGCGCCCGCGGCTCGCCACCCTTCCCGGGCCCGGAGCCGGCCCTGCGTCCGGCCCCGGCACCGCCCCCCGGCCCCGCGCCCGCGCCCGCGCGCCCGCCGGGCACGCCGCGCGTACGGCCCACTCCGGAGTGCCACCGGCCGGATCAGGATGCATGATCAGCATTCAGGTGGATATGTGCGTAAAAGACGCCACCAGGAGGAGAGACTCGTGACCCGTTTGGACTCAGCTCGTGAGACGGCCGGCAACCTCGCGGACAGCGCCAAGCAGCGCCTGGGCCCCACCCTGGACGCACTGGGCCCGAAGGCCTCCCAGGCCGCCCACAGCGCGCGCGTCCAGTACGACCGGCGCATCGCCCCGCAGATCGGTCACGCCTTCGCCAGCCTGCCGCCGGAGGCCCAGCAGAACACCCTCAAGGCCTTCCACCGGGCCCAGGAGGCCGCCCTGGCCGCCCGCCTGGCCGCCACCAAGGCCGCGGACCAGGCACGCACCACGGTCGGCACCAAGGTCGTCCAGGCGGTCGAGGAGGCCCGCGCCACCGTCACCCCGGTCGCACAGGAGGCACAGACCCGCAGCGCCGCCGCACTGACCGCCCTGCACGGCAACGTCACCTCGGCCGAGATCGGCGACCTCGCGGCCCGGAACCGCAGGAAGGCCCACCGCAGCGGCTGGGCCACCGGTCTGGCGGTCGCGGGCGCCCTGGCGATCGGCAGCGGCATCGTGGCCTGGCAGTGGTGGCGGCACCACAGCAACCCGGAGTGGCTGGTCGAACCGGCGAGCGGGACGTCACCGGCCCCCGCACGGTCCGGCGGCGCCCACGCCTCGGGCAGCGGCCCCACCGACGCGGTGAACGGCTCCAGGGCCGACGCCGCGGGGCCGGGAACCGGCGGCGGGCCCGAGGCCGGCGGCGTCTCCCCCGAACCGGGCCCACCGGTCGGCCGACCCGACAGCTCCGTGCCGTCGAACGGCTCCGACACCGGGTCCGGACCGGACCACGGCCACGACGACGACCGCCCCAAGCCGCACGACCCCCGGAAACCCCACTGAGAACGCAGATCGGCCGCTGACCCGGATTCAGGTCGGCGGCCGATCTGCTGCCCGCACGCGGTGGGCGACTGTGGAGCTTAGGAGACTCGAACTCCTGACATCTGCCTTGCAAAGGCAGCGCTCTACCAACTGAGCTAAAGCCCCGGGGCGGCATCGTGCGCACCGCCGGGCACTAGCGTACCCGGTCCCGGCGCGAATCCCACGCCCTGTCCCGGCACTCCTGCCGTACGGGTGCGGAAAGATCCGGTCGGTCCGGCCGCAGGGCCGGACCGACCGGACCGGGAGGCGCCGTGCGACGCCCCCGAAGATCGTCGATCGTCAGATCGTCGGCGTCCTCAGCGACCGGCCGGGACCGGGTCGGTGGCCTCGGTCCACAGGTCCTGCTCGGCGCGGTCCGCCTGGACCTGACGGTAGACAAAGAAGCCGCCGAGGGCGACCAGGGCGACCAGGAGAAGCTTCTTCACCGCGGGACCTCGTCCTTCTTGCGTTGGCGGACTCAGTAGCCGTGCACCGACCGGGTTCGATCGGGCCGACGAGTCCATGATTCCTTACGAGCACGAAAGGGCGGTCGGGTTGGCAGACTGCCCTTGCGGCCGATGATACACACCGGTGTCCCAATCGTGACCAGCCACCGCTGCTCCAACCGACCCGTCCGGTCGGAGGATTGACGCCACACCTCCTGTCGTACGGTCGGCCCGGCCCCGAACCCCCGCAGAGCCCCCCTGGAGCCCCCCCCGAAGCCGTCACGGTTCCTGCCCGCGGGAGGGGGGCACCACGACCGCCACACCGGCCGCCAGATCCACCCTGGTCCGGGGCGGCGCACCCTCGCCCTCCTCGTCGCGCAGCATCAGCGAGCTCTGCCGTTCGTCCAGCTGGTGCTGCTTGCCGGCCGCGAACTGCGCGTGCAGCTGCTCGAAGCCGGTCGCCGAGATCTGCCCCTCGCGACCCGTCCCCCGCCAGGGCACCAGACGCGACTTCCGCGCCTTCAGCGCCAACTGGTCGACGAAGGCCAGCGCCGCCAGGGCGCAGACCAGGCCGGGGATGCTCATCGCCCAGAACACCGCCATCACGCCACCGTCCCTCCACCGGGTGCCGCCCGCCGACGGGCGGTCCTCACCCGTACAACCCCCGGACGGCGCCCGCGGTTCCACCTCCGGAGCACGAGAACGCCGAAGGGCCCGGAGCGACGCTCCGGGCCCTTCGCGGTGGTGGGGCTAACAGGACTTGAACCTGTGGCCTCTTCCTTATCAGGGAAGCGCTCTAACCGTCTGAGCTATAGCCCCTTGCCGCACTGAAAGATTAGCGGACCGATCGCCGATCCCCCAAATCCGATTCACCCGGGGCAGCGGCAGGGGTTCCCGGGACGGGCTGGTGGGGGGCGGTACCGGAGGAGCGCAGCCACTCCTCGCGGGTGGCCGCCAGGCCGGCCGAACCGCCGGCGGTCGTGCGGACGGCGAGGATCTGGTTGACGCCGATCCGGTTCTCCTCGAAGGCCAGCGCGGAGGCCGCCATGTACAACCGCCAGACCCGCGCGCGGCCCCGGCCGACCAGCCGGACCGCCTCCGTCCAGTGCGCCTCCAGGTTGGCCACCCACTCACGCAGGGTCAGCCCGTAGTGCTCGCGCAGCGACTCGACGTCGCGCACCTCGAAGCCGGCCTCCTCCAGCAGGGAGACCGTGGGACCGACCGGGGAGAGCTCGCCGTCGGGGAAGACGTAGCGGTCGATGAACGGGCTCGGACGGTACGGCTCGCCGGGGACGTCGGGGCGGCGGGCGATCTGGTGGTTGAGGAGCCGGCCGCCGGGCACCAGCAGCCGGTAGAGGCCCTCGGCGTAGGCGCGGTACTGCGCGGCGCCGACGTGCTCGGCCATCCCGACGCTGGAGATCGCGTCGAACGGGCCGTCCGGGATCTCCCGGTAGTCCTGGAGACGGATCTCCACCCGGTCGGCCAGACCGGCCTCCTCGACCCGCTGCCGGGCCAGCGCGACCTGTTCGGCGGAGATGGAGACGCCGACCGCCGTCACGCCGTAGTGCCGGGCCGCGTGCAGCACCAGCGAGCCCCAGCCGGAGCCGACGTCCAGCAGCCGCATCCCCGGCCGCAGGCCGAGCTTGCGGCAGATGAGGTCCAGCTTCGCCTCCTGGGCCGCCTCCAGGCTCCTGGCGGCGGGCTCCCAGTACGCGCAGGAGTACACCAGCGACGGGCCCAGGACCAGCGCGTAGAAGTCGTTGCCGACGTCGTAGTGGTGGCTGATCGACGCCCGGTCCCGGCTCCGGCTGTGCAGCCGTCCCGCCGGGCGGGCCTCCTCCGGCGGCGGCACGGGGCGGGGCCCCAGCGCGCCGGCCCGCAACAGGGCGCCCGCCGCCCGGCGGCCCTTGACGCCCACGACCTCGGCCGGGCCGAACCGCAGCCGGCGGATCTCGGGGCGCTCGACGAAGTGGGCGACGTCGCGCAGCACCTCGTAGAGGTCGGTGCCGGGGGCGACCTCCAGGTCCCCCGAGACGTAGGCGCGGACCAGGCCCAGTTCGCCGGGCTGCCAGAGCAGGTGGCGCAGCGCCCGGCGGTTGCGCAGGACCAGCGTGGGCGCCCCCGGCGGCCCCGCGACGCTGCCGTCCCATGCCTGGATCCGCAGCGGTACCGAGACCCCGAGCAGCCCGTCCAGGGCCTCGACCAGTCGCCGTGCGAGCTCCGCCATCGTGCGCCTCCGTCCTGCCGTACCTGCGCAGCCGTACCGGACCCGGCCGGTGGGACCGGGGAGGCCTGTGGCGGTCGGAACTCGGAACGAGCGCGTCCAGCTAAGCCCACCGCGACGGAGGCCGATTCGGACGGCACGCCGCGGGGACCGGCTGTCACCCGGATGCCGACGGGCCCCGCAGGCTGCAACAGCCTGCGGGGCCCGTTCATTTCCGTCCGCGGACGAAGATCCGTCCGTGCGGCGGCAGCTGACCCGGGATCACTCCCGGAGGGTCAGTCCTCCTCGGCGAGGGTCAGCTCGATGCCGCCGGTGAAGCCGGCCGCCGCGTTGTAGATGAACGCGGAGAGCGTGGACAGTGCGGTCAGCAGCACCACGTCGACCACGGCGATCAGCGAGGTGAAGGTCATCACCTTGCCGAAGCCGACGTAGTCCATCAGGTTCAGGCCGCCGCCGTTGTTCTCCGAGGCCGTGATGTCCTTCAGGGTCTTGGCCAGCGAGTCGAAGACGCCGAGCGAGTCCAGCGTCATCCACAGCACGGCCGCGGCCACGATGATGATGATCCCGACCGCCAGCGACAGCAGGAAGCTGACCTTCATCACCGACCACGGGTCGGCCTTGGTCACGCGCAACCGGGCCTTCCTGGTCCGGCCGCCCAGGCCGCCGACCGGCGCCGCCGGAGCGGCGGGTCGGCGGGGGCCCGCGGCGGGCGTCCCGCCGGGCGGCGTGTTGCCGCCGCCGACCCGGGTGCCCCGGGGCGGGGTCGGCTGCCCCTTGGCGTAGGTGGTCGGCTGCGAGAACCCCGACCCTCCCGCCGGAGCGCCCGGCGGGGGCGGCGGGGCCTGCTGGCCGCCGTAGGTCGCCCCGCCCTGTCCCGCCGCGCCGACCGGGGGCATCAGCGAGGTGGACGCGGAGGGGTGTTCGGCCGGCGGCTGCGGCACCCCGTAGCCCCCGCCGCCCTGTGCTGCGCCCGGACGGCCGCCGGTGGCTCCTCCCGCAGCACCCGTGGCTCCACTCACTGGTCCTCCCGCACTTCCCACCAGGGCGGCGACACCGCCCTGCGTCGTCACTCGTCATCCAGCGCCCGGCGGGATTGCCCGGTACTGGTCGGCCGGCCGGTCCCCACGCGCCGTCTCACGGGCGCGTCGGTACCGGCCGACACGGTACGAGGTCAGGCCTCGGCGGTCTCCCCGCCCGGCGCCGTCTCCGTACCTTCGGCCACCTCGGTGGACTCGATGGCCGCCACCTCGTCCTCCGCCGACTCATCGTCCTCGGCCTCCGCTTCCGCGTTGCGGGCCATGCCCACCACCGCGTCGCGCTTTCCGAGGTTGATCAGTTGGACGCCCATGGTGTCACGTCCGGTTTCACGAACCTCGGAAACCCTTGTGCGGATCACTCCACCGGACAGTGTGATCGCCATGATCTCGTCGCTCTCGTCGACGACCAGCGCGCCGACCAGCGAGCCCCGGCCCTCGACGATCTTCGCCGCCTTGGTGCCGTAGCCGCCACGTCCCTGGACACGGTACTCGTCCACGCCCGTCCGCTTGGCGTACCCGCCGTCGGTGGCGGTGAAGACGTACGTCCCCGGCCGGACCACGTTCATCGAGAGCAGTTCGTCGTCCTCGCGGAAGGCCATGCCCTTGACGCCGGACGTGGCGCGCCCGGTGGACCGGAGCGCGTCGTCGGTCGCGGTGAAGCGGATCGACTGGGCCTTCTTGGAGACCAGCAGCAGGTCGTCCTCGGCGGAGACCAGCTCGGCGCCGATCAGCTCGTCGTCCCGGCCCTCCTCGTCCTGCCGCAGGTTGATCGCGATCAGGCCGCCGGAGCGCGGGGAGTCGTAGTCCTTCAGCAGCGTCTTCTTCACCAGGCCGGCCCGGGTGGCGAGGACCAGGTACGGCTTGTCCTCGTAGGTCCGGACGGCCATCACCTGGGCGATCTGCTCGTCCGGCTGGAAGGCCAGCAGGTTGGCCACGTGCTGGCCGCGGGCGTCGCGCCCGGCGTCCGGCAGCTCGTAGCCCTTGGCGCGGTAGACCCGGCCCTTGTTGGTGAAGAACAGGATCCAGTTGTGGGTCGTCGTCACGAAGAAGTGGTCGACGAGGTCGTCCTGCTTCAGCTGGGCACCGCGGACGCCCTTGCCGCCGCGCTTCTGCGAGCGGTAGAGGTCGGAGCGGGTCCGCTTGACGTAGCCGCCACGGGTGATCGTGACGACGATGTCCTCCTCGGCGATGAGGTCCTCGATGGAGAGGTCGCCGTCGGACGGGATGAGGGTCGAACGCCGCTCGTCGCCGTACTTCTCGACGATCGCGGTGAGCTCCTCCGAGATGATCTCGCGCTGACGGGTCGGCGAGGCCAGGATCGCGTTGTACTCGTCGATCTTGCGCTGCAGCTCGTCGTGCTCGTCCATGATCCGGCGGCGCTCCAGGGCGGCCAGCCGGCGGAGCTGCATCTCCAGGATCGCGTTGGCCTGGAGCTCGTCGATGTCGAGCAGGGCCATCAGACCGCTGCGGGCGGCGTCGGCGCTCTCCGAGGCACGGATGAGCGCGATCACCTCGTCGATCATGTCCAGGGCCTTGAGCAGGGCGCGCAGGATGTGCGCGCGCTCCTCGGCCTTGCGCAGCCGGAAGGTGGTGCGCCGGACGATGACCTCGACCTGGTGGTTGACCCAGTGCCGGATGAAGGCGTCGAGCGAGAGCGTGCGCGGCACGCCGTCGACCAGGGCCAGCATGTTGGCGCCGAAGTTGGTCTGCAGGTCGGTGTGCTTGTAGAGGTTGTTCAGCACGACCTTGGCGACGGCGTCGCGCTTGAGCACGACCACCAGGCGCTGACCGGTGCGCGAGGAGGACTCGTCGCGGACGTCGGCGATGCCGGCGACCCTGCCGTCCTTGACCAGGTCGGCGATCTTCAGGGCGAGGTTGTCCGGGTTGACCTGGTAGGGCAGCTCGGTGATCACCAGGCACTGGCGGCCCTGGATCTCCTCGACCTCGACCACGGCGCGCATGGTGATCGAGCCGCGACCGGTGCGGTGCGCCTCCTCGATCCCGCGGCGGCCGACGATCAGGGCACCGGTCGGGAAGTCCGGGCCCTTGATCCGCTCCATCAGCGCTTCCAGCAGCTCCTCGTTGGAAGCCTCCGGGTGCTCCAGCGCCCAGAGTGCGCCGGAGGCCACCTCGCGCAGGTTGTGCGGCGGGATGTTGGTGGCCATGCCGACCGCGATGCCGGTGGCGCCGTTGACCAGCAGGTTGGGGATGCGCGCGGGCAGGACGGTCGGCTCCTGCGAGCGGCCGTCGTAGTTGGAGGCGAAGTCGACGGTCTCCTCGTCGATGTCGCGCATCATCTCCATGGCCAGCGGCATCATCTTGCACTCGGTGTAGCGCATGGCCGCGGCCGGGTCGTTGCCCGGGGAGCCGAAGTTGCCGTTGCCGTCCACCAGCGGCATCCGCAGCGACCACGGCTGGGCCAGGCGGACCACGGTGTCGTAGATCGAGGTGTCGCCGTGCGGGTGGTAGTTGCCCATGACGTCGCCGACGACGCGGGCGCACTTGTAGTAGCCCTTCTCGGGGCGGTACCCGCCGTCGTACATCGCGTAGAGCACGCGGCGGTGCACCGGCTTGAGGCCGTCGCGCACCTCGGGCAGCGCTCGGCTCACGATGACGCTCATCGCGTAGTCGAGGTACGAGCGCTGCATCTCGGTCTCGAGCTCGACCGGCTCGATCCGCAGGGTGATCGCGGAGGCGACCTCGGGGGTCTCGGGCTGCTCGCCTTCGGGACGGTTGTCGTCGACCACTGGTGGTCAGTTTCCTTTCACGCGGACTGGATACGTGCGGGGCCTGGGTGCAGGCGTCACACGTCCAGGAAGCGGACGTCCTTGGCGTTGCGCTGGATGAAGGAGCGGCGGGCCTCGACGTCCTCGCCCATCAGGACGGAGAACAACTCGTCGGCGCGGGCGGCGTCCTCCAGGGTGACCTGGAGGAGCAGGCGGTGGGCCTGGTCCATGGTGGTGATCCGGAGCTCCTCGGCGTTCATCTCGCCGAGACCCTTGAACCGCTGGATCGCGTCGTCCTTCGGCAGGCGGCGGCCGGCGGCCACGCCCGCCGCGATCACGGCGTCGCGCTCGCGGTCGGAGTAGACGTACTCGAAGTCGTCCTTGCCCCACTTGATCTTGTACAGCGGGGGCATCGCCAGGTACACGTAGCCGGACTCGACCAGCGGCCGCATGAAGCGGAACAGCAGGGTGAGCAGCAGCGTCCGGATGTGCTGACCGTCGACGTCGGCGTCGGCCATCAGAACGATCTTGTGGTACCGGAGCTTGGACTCGTCGTAGTCCTCCTGGATGCCGCAGCCGAAGGCCGAGATCAGCGCCTGGACCTCGGTGTTCTGCAGCACCTTGTCGATCCGGGCCTTCTCGACGTTCAGGATCTTGCCGCGGATCGGCAGGATGGCCTGGATCCGCGGGTCGCGGCCCTGCTTGGCCGAGCCGCCGGCGGAGTCACCCTCGACGATGAAGATCTCGCACTCGGACGGGTCCTTGGACTGGCAGTCGCTCAGCTTGCCGGGCAGCGAGGCGGACTCCAGCAGGCCCTTGCGGCGCGTGAGGTCGCGCGCCTTGCGGGCGGCGACGCGCGCGGTGGCGGCCTGGATGGACTTGCGGATGATGTCCGAAGCCTCGTTGGGGTTGCGGTCCAGCCAGTCGTTGAGGTGCTCGTGGACCACCTTCTGGACGAAGGTCTTCGCCTCGGTGTTGCCCAGTTTGTCCTTGGTCTGGCCCTCGAACTGCGGCTCGCCGAGCTTGACCGAGATGATCGCGGTCAGGCCCTCGCGGATGTCCTCGCCGGAGAGGTTGTCGTCCTTCTCCCGGAGCAGCTTCTTGTCCCGCGCGTAGCGGTTGACCAGGCCGGTCAGCGCCGCGCGGAAGCCCTCCTCGTGGGTGCCGCCGCCGTGGGTGTGGATGGTGTTGGCGAAGGAGTAGACCCCCTCGGTGTACGAGGAGTTCCACTGCATGGCGATCTCCACCGAGATCGTCTTGTCCTTGTCCTCCGCCTCGAAGTCGATCACCGAGGGGTGGATCACGTCGCCCTTGCGGGAGTTGAGGTGGGCGACGAAGTCGGCGATGCCGCCGTCGTACTTGTAGGTGACGGAGAGCGGCTTGCCCTCCTCGTCGACGTGCTCGGGGCGCTCGTCGGTGAGCGAGATGGTCAGGCCCTTGTTGAGGAACGCCATCTCCTGGAAGCGCCGGGAGAGCGTCTCGAAGGAGTAGACCGTGGTCTCGAAGATGTCCGGGTCGGCCCAGAAGGTGACCGTCGTGCCGGTCCGGTCGGTGGCCTCGCCCTTGACCAGCGCCGCGGTCGGGGCGCCCATCTTGTAGTCCTGGGTCCAGCGGTGGCCGTCCCGGTCGATCTCCACCGCGAGCCGGGTGGAGAGCGCGTTCACCACGGAGACGCCGACGCCGTGCAGACCGCCGGAGACCGCGTAGCCGCCGCCGCCGAACTTGCCGCCCGCGTGCAGGACGGTGAGCACGACCTCGACGGCCGGCTTCTCCTGCCCGGGGACGATGTCCACCGGGATACCCCGGCCGTTGTCGACCACCCGGACCGCGCCGTCGGCGAGGAGCATGACGTCGATGGTGTCCGCGTACCCGGCCATCGCCTCGTCGACGGAGTTGTCCACGACCTCCTGCACCAGGTGGTGCAGGCCGCGCTCACCGGTCGAGCCGATGTACATGCCGGGACGCTTGCGGACGGCGTCGAGGCCCTCCAGCACCTGGATGTTGCTGCCGGTGTAGGAAGCCTGGTCGGTCTGGTCTGGGGTCTGGCTGGGGTTGCCGGAATCGGCCACGAAGCGCCCTCTCTGGCACAGCTCGGGCCGCATCCCCACCCCGTGCGGGCGGGCGTGCGACCACGGCGTTTCGACTCGGTTGCCACTAGCAACAGTGTTTGGCTCTCAGTCTACCGGTACGACTGACAGAGATGGGCGTTTGGCAGCCTCTGAGGGCAGATACGCCGCCCTGAATCCCCTCTGCACATGTCCCGATACTCGCCCCGGGGGCTGAGAGCGCCTGGAAGGGCCGTCAGGGGTTCCGGAAGATCCGAGTCCGCTCGGCCCCGGGCCGGCCGGGGTCAGCCCCAGGTGTCGCCCGGCCCCTTGCTGCCCGGAGCGCGCAGCCGGCCGTAACCGCGGACCGGGGCGGCCGGACCCAGCACCTTGATGGTCCGGACCGTGCCGTGACCCAGCTCGTGATTCAGACGGGCCACCAACTGCCTTGCCAACCATCGGAGTTGGGTCGCCCATGCGGTGGAGTCGCACTGCACGGTGAGAACCGCGGCCTCGTCGTCGTAGGACGTGGGGGTGCAGTGCGCGGCGATGTCCGGGCCGACGATCTGCGGCCACCGGCCCATCACGCCGCCGACGGCCGCCGAGGACTCCCAGCCGCGCTCGGTCAGCAGCCGGTTCAGCGCCGCCCCCAGCGGCACCGGGTCACGGCCGTCCGAGCGGGCCCCGCTGCGCAGACCGTGCCGCTTCGCCTCGCGCTTCTCGCGGACCTGCTCGCCGCGCTGGCGGGCCTGCGCCCGGGCCGCCCGCAGCGCCGACCGGGCCAGATCGGCGCCGGTCAGCTCGGCGCCGCCCTGCTGCGGGGAGTCCTGCGCCGGCTCGCTCACGGCGATCTCCTATCCCCAGCCTGTGGACAACGGTCAGCCGTCCAGCGTACGGGAGCGGGAGGGGTCCTCGGGGCGCCCCCGACCGCTGCGGGTGGGGGGATCGGGTGGGGAAACGGTGCCGGAGCTCAGCCGGTGACGCGCTGGACCGCTCCGTCGGCGACCGAGAACCGGACCCCGGCCAGCGCCTTCGGCACGTCCTCGGCGACGGCGGCGGTGACGAGCACCTGCTCGCCGCCGGCCACCAGTTCGGCCAGCCGGTCGCGGCGGGAGGCGTCCAGCTCGGCGAAGACGTCGTCGAGGACGAGCACCGGCTCACCGCCGTCGGCGCGCAGCAGTTCGTACGAGGCCAGCCGGAGCGCCAGCGCGAACGACCAGGACTCGCCGTGGCTGGCGTAGCCCTTGGCGGGCAGCGGACCGAGTCTGAGCACCAGCTCGTCCCGGTGCGGGCCGACCAGGGTGATCCCCCGCTCGACCTCCTGCTTGCGGACCGTCCGCAGGGCCTGGAGCAGCTGTTCCTCGGCCTGCTCGCGACTGCCGGGCAGTTCGCCCTCGAAGGAGCTGCGGTACTCCAGGACCGTCTCGCCGCCACCCGGTGCCAGCTGCCCGTAGGCGGCCGTGACCAGCGGCTGGAGGGCGGCCACCAGCTGGATCCGGAAGGCGGTCAGCTCGGCGCCGGACCGGGCCAGGTGACCGTCCCAGACCTCCAGGGTGGAGAGGTCGGCGCCCTTGCCGCCGCCGGCCCGGCGGGCCATCGCGGCGGTCTTCAGCAGGGCGTTGCGTTGCTTGAGCACCCGCTCGTAGTCCTGCCGGACGCCGGCCAGCCGGGGAGCGCGGGCGGTCAGCAGCTCGTCCAGGAACCGCCGTCGCTCACCGGGGTCGCCCTTCACCAGCGCGAGGTCCTCGGGGGCGAAGAGCACGGTGCGCAGCAGGCCCAGCACGTCGCGCGGCCGGACGTTGTCCGAGCGGTTGATCCGGGCCCGGTTGGCCTTGCCGGGGGTGATCTCCAGCTCGACCAGGGTGGTGCGGGTGCCGGCGACCACGGAGGCGCGCACCACGGCCCGCTCGGCGCCCAGCCTGATCAGCGGGGCGTCGGTGGCGACGCGGTGGCTGCCGAGGGTGGCGAGGTAGCCGACCGCCTCGACCAGGTTGGTCTTGCCCTGGCCGTTGGGACCCACGAACGCCGTCACGCCCGGGTCGAGGGAGACCTCGGCCCGGGCGTAGGAACGGAAGTCGGCGAGCGACAGATGCGCGACGTGCATGACTGTGGACTGCGCTCGCCTTCTGTGGAGAACCCGGTGGGACCACCCGGGTGGGGACTGCGGGACTACTTGGACTCCACCGCGTGGCCGCCGAACTGGTTGCGCAGCGCGGCGATCATCTTCATCTGCGGCGAGTCGTCCTGGCGGGAGGCGAAGCGGGCGAACAGCGACGCGGTGATGGCCGGCAGCGGCACGGCGTGGTCGATCGCCGCCTCGACGGTCCAGCGGCCCTCGCCGGAGTCGGCGGCCCAGCCCTTGAGCTTGGCCAGGTGCTCGTCGTCGTCGAGGGCGCGGACGGCCAGGTCCAGCAGCCAGGAGCGGATCACGGTGCCCTCCTGCCAGCTGCGGAAGACCTCGCGGACGTCGGTGACCTCGGGGGCCGCCTCCAGCAGCTCCCAGCCCTCGGCGAAGGCCTGCATCATCGCGTACTCGATGCCGTTGTGGACCATCTTGGCGAAGTGGCCGGCGCCGACCGCACCCGCGTGCACGGAGCCGAAGTCGCCCTCGGGCTTGAGCGCGTCGAAGACGGGCTGGACCTTCGCGACGTGCTCGGCCTGGCCGCCGTACATCAGCGCGTAGCCGTTCTCCAGGCCCCAGACGCCGCCGGAGACGCCGCAGTCGACGAAGCCGATCTCCTTGGCGGCGAGCGCCTCGGCGTGCTTGACGTCGTCGGTCCAGCGGGAGTTCCCGCCGTCCACCACCACGTCGCCGGGGGAGAGCAGCTCGGCCAGCTCGTCCACGGTGGCCTGGGTCGCGGCACCCGCCGGGACCATGACCCAGACGACGCGCGGGGCCTGGAGCTTGGAGACCAGCTCCTGAAGGCTCTCGACGTCGGAGATGTCGGGGTTGCGGTCGTAGCCGATGACGGTGTGGCCGGCGCGGCGGATCCGCTCGCGCATGTTGCCGCCCATCTTGCCGAGACCGATGAGGCCGAGCTCCATGACCTAATCCTTACCTGTGGTGACGTCCCTGCGGGCGGCGCCGTTGCCGCGCCTCCCCGAGCCTACGTGCTGAAGCGCGGAGGCCTCCCCGCGGTCGGGCCGACCGGGGGAGACTTCCACAGGTTTGTTCACAGGGCTGTGGGTGACGGCCCGGCACCCGCCGGCGTCAGCCGGAGAGGCGGACCGGCATGATCAGGTACTGGTAGGCCTCGTCCGCCTCGGCGTCCACCGAGGCCTTGCCGCTGAGCAGCGCGGGCTTGGTCGGGGTGGTGAAGCTCAGCTGGGCGTAGGCGGAGTCGATGGCCTTGAGGCCCTCCTCCAGGTAGCCCGGGTTGAAGGCGATCGAGATGGCGTCACCCTCCAGGGAGGCGTCGATCCGCTCGGTGGCCTGCGCGTCGTCGCCCGAGCCGGCCTCCAGCGTGAGCACGCCCTCCTCGAAGTTCAGCCGGACCGGGGTGTTGCGCTCGGCGACCAGCGAGACGCGCTTGAGCGCCTCCAGGAAGGGCTGCGTCTGGATCGCCGCGATCGCGTTGAACTCGGTCGGGAAGAGGCTGCGGTACTTCGGGAACTCGCCCTCCAGCAGGCGGGTCGTGGTCCGCCGGCCGGCACCCTCGAAGCCGATCAGACCCTCGCCGGCGCCGCCGGAGGACAGGGCGATCGAGACGGTGTCGCCGCTGCCCAGGGACTTGGCGATGTCCTGCAGGGTCTTCGCCGGCACCAGGGCGACCGCGGAGATGTCGGACTGCTCGGGCTTCCACAGCAGCTCGCGGACGGCGAAGCGGTAGCGGTCGGTGGCGGCCAGGGTGATCCGGTCGCCCTCGATCTCGACCCGCACACCGGTGAGCACCGGCAGGGTGTCGTCGCGGCCCGCGGCCACGGCGGCCTGGCTGACCGCGGAGGCGAAGACGTCGCCGGAGACGGTGCCGGTCGCGGTCGGCATCTGGGGCAGGGCGGGGTACTCGTCCACCGGGAGGGTGGGGAGGGTGAACCGCGAGCTGCCGCAGACCACGCTGACCCGCTGGCCGTCGGTGGAGAACTCCACGGGCCTGTTGGGCAGGTTCCGCGAGATGTCGTTCAGCAGCCGGCCGGAGACCAGCACGGTGCCGGCCTCCTCGATGTCGGCCTCCAGCCCGACCCGGGCCGAGACCTCGTAGTCGAAGCCGGACAGGGCCAGGCTGCCGTCCTGTGCCGTCAGCAGCAGGCCCGCCAGCACCGGCACCGGCGGCCGTGCCGGGAGGCTGCGGGCCGCCCAGGCCACCGCCTCCGCGAGGACGTCACGCTCCACCCGGAACTTCACCGGTAACCGCCTCCTGGATCGAGCGCTCCCGCTCGCACGTCTGGTTCTTCTGATCTTGGTCTTCGGTCCGCCTGGCCGCCGAGCTCTGCCGCTCCGTGTCCAGTCGCCGAGGACAGTCTGACGTACTCCACCGACAGACGGGGCAGACGGGCGGAAGCAAGTCGAACGGATGTCGGTGAGCGGTTGTCCACAGATTTCGGCCCCACCCACTTTTGAGCTCATCGAACGGTCTATAGGTGTAGTGGTAGTAGTAGGGCCTGTGGAAACCGTGGATAACCCTGTTTGCGCAGGTCAGACCAGGTTTTTTGTCCACAGGGGGTGTGGACCGGGCCTGTGGACGAGCAGGCCCCGCTGTGGACGGCGGAGCGTTACCCACAGGGCACGCTGAGTATCCACAGGTTATCCCCAGCTCCGTCCCCAGATCCGGGCCCGGTTATCCACGGGCCCCGGTCAACATTTCGTGACGCCTTTCACACCTGGGCGTGAACGACTGCGGAAGGTTGTCGAACTGTGGACACGCCTGTGGACAACCTGGGGATAACCGGGGCTCTCCTGGGGACAACCGGTGGACAACCCGGATGGCCTACTGACGGGCCGACAATTGTCCACAGGCTGTGGACAACGGTTGTGCACAAGTCCACAGGCACCTGACCTGCGCGGAAGAGCGTAGCGGTGGCGGGCCTGTGGAGGAATTCTGGATAACTCACGGCTCCCGGGCCTGTGGACGACGGGAACCCGGTCCGGCCTGTGGATTCCGGCCCTGCGCGCCCGGGGTGTTCGAATCCCTGGTCAGATGTTCGGCGCGGGCTGTGGACTGGCGGTGCGTCCGTCGCAGGACATGCCTGCCCCGTCGGAGGCCCGCGCACACCTCGAACATGCCGAAAGGGCGTCAGGATCGCTCCTGACGCCCTTTTCCGGCCACCTGCGGCCGTCGCGCTGCCACCGGTCGGCCCGCCCCGGCGGACGGGCCCGTGCGGCGGCTCCGGCTAGCTGTATTGATCACGAGCGTTGTTGACAGTGGTCGGGCTTGATCAAACGTAAAGACCTCCGGTGTGGTGGAGCTGTCTAGGACTGCACCGCACCGGAGGTCTTCGTGTCCCACCGTAACGCCCGCCTGACCGTG
>NZ_JAQYWZ010000707.1:0-333 GCF_036290945.1 Streptomyces sp. BE303 | reverse complement strand
CGCCGACCGGGCCGACACCACGGTCGCGATCCTCCCCGCCGACCCCTCGAAGAGCCGCGACGTGAAGGCCGCCGAGCAGACCACCGTCGAGTACGCCGACGGCGCCCTGCGGATCCGGCCCTCGGCCGACAACCGGCTCCTCGGCTCCTCCGGCCACGTCGAGGGGACCGTTCACCTGCCCGCCGGCTCCCGCGTCGACGCCAAGGCCGCCACCGCCGAACTCCGCAGCACCGGACGCCTCGGCGTCGTCACCGTCGAGCTCTCCCACGGCTAGGTCGAACTCTACTAGACCGCCGGCGCCCACCTCACACTCCTCGCCGGAGACATCTCGGT
>NZ_JAQYWZ010000706.1:0-337 GCF_036290945.1 Streptomyces sp. BE303 | reverse complement strand
CCGCCCACCCGCAGCCTCGGCAACGGCGTCGATCTCGGGGTCCGGGCCCGCGACCACCACGGCCCCGGGGCCGGTCCGCGCGGCGGCGTCCAGGTCCGGGTCCGCCGCCGGCGCGTCCGCGGCGGAGGTGCTGGAGGCGTTCCCCCACGTGGACGTCGCCGTGCTGCCCGGCCCAGGGGCCGTGGTGTTCGCGGGCCGGGAAGCCGAGATCGACGCCGTTGCCGAGGCTGCGGGTGGGCGGGGCTGGAAGTCCAGCCGTCTGCGGCCCAGTCACGCCTTCCACTCCCGGCTGCTGGAGCAGAGATTGGAGGACGTCCGCGCCGTGGTGCGTGGGTTG